>JBILQA010000160.1:0-6896 GCA_044373535.1 Akkermansiaceae bacterium
ACAAAGAACAAGCCGCGCGACGGATTCGGATCCGTCGGGTCCATCTCACCCACCGCTTCGCTAAAATCAAATGCCGTGTAGCACGCTTGATAGTCGTTCTTCTTATCGACCTTGAGGATGAACTCCTTGCGCCGCACCAGACTTTCCTCGGGGAAGTTGCCATTGAAGTCGGGCAGGGCAAAGTCGCCCGAGTCGTTCTGAGTGACGAGGTGCTGGATTTCCGACGAGCGCACGCGCCCAAGCGTCACTTTCACTTGGTCCACGCCGCGGGACTTGATCTGGATCTTCCGCTCACCTTGCAGGGCCAGCACGCTGCCGGCGCCGGTCACCTGCAGCGCGCGGGGAAATTCCGGCACCGCAACCACCGAGATCTGCCCAAACCGGTCCTCAAACCCCGCGGGACACGTCACTCCCGGGGCCACCCGCACGACCATCCGGCTCTTGCCCTCTTGCAGGAACTCGTAGCCATACATCCGCGAGACCGGCGCAAGGTTCTCCTTGGGCGTCAGCGCCACCGCGGCTGCACGCTGGAGCATCGCCTCGTCGATCTTCCGGCCATTGTTCAAACTGCCCCAATCTTCATCGGTCAACTGCCAGGCGCTCACCTTGACCGCCAAATCCTCCGGTCGCAGCGATTGATTGGCCTGGATAAACAACACCTGGTGCGGCTCGCCCTCATCATCCAGCGTGATGTTTGCCACCGGCGGATTGATCTTCAGCCCGCTGAACTTGTCCGGGATGGCCACCTGCTGGCTGCTTTCCGCTGTCGCCGCCTTGCCGCCGCTGGTGCTCCCCAAGCCTTTCTGCAGGTCCAGCGCGGCAAACGTCGCCTTTTCCGGAATGCCCACCGGCAAACTGCGCAGGTACCAGTGGAACAGCGAATCCTCGTCCCGCGTCAGGCTGAACAGCGGCTCTCCGCCCGGGTTCTTGAACACCTTGGCCCCGTCAAGGATCCGCAGCTCAAGGTGCTCGCGCAGGTCCTCCTCGCTTGCCGGATAGGTCGTGAATATCTCCCCCACCAGCTCGTGGATCCCCGGGTCCTTCTCGCTGGTCACAAACTCCCACCGCTTGAGGCTCGCCTCCTGCACCGCCGTTTCCACCTCCCACTCGCTTTCCTTTAACTTCGCCGCCGTCCCCAGAGCCTCGGGCATCACCCGCACGGTGAACTTGCTCCCCGCCGGCCAGTCAGCCGCAGGCGCAAACTCCAACTGCCTCTCGCTTGTCCACTTCCACACCCCGTCCACCGCCGGACGGATCTCCACCCCGGAGCCAACCGCTTTGTTAATCAGTTCGATCGGCGCCGCCGGCTCGGAAAAGTTTATCCTCAGCCGCCGCGGTACCAGCTCGGCGTCCTTCTCCTGCGGCCGCCCTAACTCCTCAAGCTTTCCCTCGATCAATCGCTCCACCACCAGCGGCCGCTCCACTGGCTTGTGCGCTTCCCACCAAATCCACCCCTGCCAGCCAGCCACCGCCAACACGCTCGATCCCAACACCGCACGCAACACCCCTACCCGGTGACGGCCCACAAACCGCCCTCCCGCTCCCGCTCCCGCTTTCAGCCACCCCGGTGGCGACCATGTCCCAATCAGAGCCGCGACGACCCACGCCACCGCTCCAATGCTTGTTGTAATTACCTTCCAGACCGCCCGACCCACCGCCGCCAATTGCTTTTTCATCCGATTTCTCAGCATACCGCTGAACGGCCCTCATCAATGGCAAATCTGCGGATTTTGTCCACTGATGCTTTGGCCTGGCTAACAATTAGTTATGCCTTTTCCCCAACCTCTAACTCCGGAGCGGGCCGCGGGGCGTGCGGGGCGCCGACGGAGGCCTGGGTGCGCTTGCGAAACGGGTGGATGAGCTGGCCAAGATAGTTGCGCGGGATCGGCTCGTGGATGCCAAAGGCGGCGGGTTCATCGTCCGGGCAGCGGTAGGTGCCGAAGGCCAAATCCATGAGCGGCGAGAGGTTGGCGTAGTTGCCTGCGTCCCGTGCGCGGTCGTGGTGCCAGTGGTGGAGTTCCGGCGCGCCGATGAACCAGCGCAGCGGGCCGATCGGCAGCCGGACGTTGCAATGGATGTAAATCGCCCAAATCCCGCGGAACGCAATCAACCCCGCGAGCGTCTCCAAAGGAAACCCCAACAGCACCGCCGGAAGGTTGATCAGCCCCACCGTGTAAACCGTGTCTAACGGGTGCTCGCGGTGCGCGGCGAGCCAGTCGAGGTGCTCGGCACTGTGGTGGATCGCGTGGAAACGCCATAGGAACGGCACCTGGTGTTGGATCCGGTGCCCCCAATAGATAACAAAATCACTTAACAGGACGGCCTCAACCGCCTGCAGCCACCACGGCTGGGAGCCAACCGCCGCGCGCCAACCGGCCGGCATCACCTGGTCGACCGCCACGCTGAAATGGCTCAGCAGCCACAACATCGCCCCGCTCCAGAGCATGTACTGACCAAAAAAGAAGCACACATCCAGCCACCAATCGGGACGGAAAAACCGCTGCCCGCGCTTGGCCGGAAACGCCCGCTCCAGCGGCCAGAAAACCAGCGCCAGAAACAAAAAACTCCCGCCCGTCCCTAGCACCATGGCTGGCACGGTCATGGCTCGCCTTCCTCGCCCGGCTGCGCTTCGTCAATGGCTGGCGCCACGAATCCCTTCGGCGCTTCCCCGCTTCCCGGCTCCGCAGCCGCAGGCTTAGGCTCCGGAATCAGGTCGGACGGCTCAAACCCCACCGTCCCGGATTTCGAGCCCCCCATGAACATATCCGCGGGCATCGGCGTCGCCAACTCACGGCTTGGCACAGTCGCCGCCTCCCTCAATGCCGCATCCGTTGCCGCCTGGCTTTGCTTCAGCCACACGTAACCACCTCCCAGACCCAGCGCCAACACCACCGCCAGAAACTGCCACCATCTAACTCCGCGCGCTTCTCCCATTCCCATCAACTATCAGAGCCAAGCCACCACGGTCAATCCACCAGCTCCAATGATACGGCGCAGACCCAGGGCAAGCACCCGGCGCTTCGCGGCCTTGGGCTGTCGCATTACTCCCCGTCTGGGGCACGCTTGAGTGCTTCCCGACCAAACTTCCCCTCCAACACCCGGCGCCGATAGTTGAACGTCCGCTGCAGGTGGCCACGGACGTAGATCCAGTTGGCCAGGTCGCCAAAAACCCAGAACCCCGGGCTATAGTCGATGGTGTCAAAAACCCGCACTCCGCCATCCTCCGGTTCCAACACATGCTGGTGGCGCCAGAAGGCAAAGGGCCCGCGCCGCTGCTCGTCGACAAACCCACGCCCGGGATCGACCGCCGTGATCTCCGAGACCCACGTCAGCGCAACCCCCGGCAGCGCACGCACCCGGTGGCACAAGATCTGCCCCACATGCAACTCCTCCGCCGCGCTGAGCAACTCCATGCCCATCGCCGGCGGGGTCAACTCTGCTAGGTTGGCGGGCTCCGAGAAATACTCCCACGCCTGCTCCAAGCTGATAGACAGCCACTGGTTCTGTTGGAAACGGTGGCGGCCCATTGCTTTACTTGTCGGTGGCCTTCGGCGGGCGCGGCCGCTTGGTGCCCGACTTCTCGATGAACTCCATGACCATGGCGGCCACATCCTTCTTCGAGCTGTTCTGGATGCCCTCGAGACCCGGCGAACTGTTCACCTCCATGACCGCCGGACCGTGGTTAGAGCGCAGCAGGTCAACCCCGGCGAAGTTCAAGCCCATGATCTTCGCCGCGCGGATCGCCACGGCGCGCTCTTCGGGGGTGATCTTCACCTTCTCGGCCGACCCGCCGCGGTGCAAATTGGAGCGGAACTCCCCGTCGGCAGCCTGGCGCTTCATCGAGGCCACCACCTTGCCCCCCACCACCAGGCAGCGGATGTCCGCGCCCTTGGCTTCCTTGATGAACTCCTGGACCAAGATGTTCGCATTCAGCCCCTTGAATGCCTCAATCACCGACTCCGCCGCCTTCTGCGTCTCGGCCAGTACCACCCCGACGCCCTGCGTCCCCTCCAGCAGCTTGATGACCAGCGGCGCACCCCCACACATCTTGATCAACTCGCCAGTCGCTTCCGTGCTGTGCGCAAAACCGGTCACCGGCAGCCCAATCCCCCGCCGCGCCAACAACTGCAGGCTGCGCAGCTTGTCGCGCGACCGCGCAATGGCCACAGAGTCGTTCAGCGTGAAAACCCCCATCATCTCAAACTGCCTCACCACCGCATTGCCGTAAAACGTGTGCGACGCCCCAATCCGCGGAATCACCGCGTCGACCCCCTTGAGCTCCTCCCCGTCGACAAAGATCGACGGCTTGTGCGACGTGATGTTCATGTAGCACCGCAGGTAGTCGACCACTCGGATCTCGTGGCCGCGCTTCTCCCCACCTTCCAACAACATCCGGGTGCTGTATAAATTCGGGTTCCGGGAAAGGATGAGGATCTTCATGAGGAGGGGTGGCGGGGTTTTGTGGCAACCAGATCGCGCAGGCCTCCCAATAGGTGCGAGCTCTGCGGGTCAACGAGAAAAATCCCCGCCAGCGTGCTGCGCCCAATTAACATCGGGCACTTCATCTCCGACCGGTCGGCCAAACTCAAGGCCACGCGCCGCACCAGCCCGCCGCCGGCAACCACCTCGGTCTCAATGAAAAACCGCTCGCGCGCAACCCCCGACGAGCTTTTCACCCGCTTGCGCCGGATCACCACGGCCTCGCAGGCAATCAATTGCCCGTAGTGGTTGTGGGTCGCAAAGCTCACCCACGTCTGCCCGCCGCGCTCAAAGGGCGAAACTCCCTCCGCATGCAGGCTCGAGGTCAATGCCCCGGTGTCCACCTTCGCGTTCACCGGCGCGACCCCCAACTCGGGCAGCGCTATCCACTCACGCCGACCAATCAGGATCCGCGGCCCCCCGCGCTTTCCCGGCAGCCCGTTTTCAACCGCTGCCTCCCCCGCGCTGCCCACCGGCTCCGCCCGCGCTAACCAAATCCGCTTCATGCCGATGCCCCGTCTAGCAGGCTCTCCGCCATCGCCCGCGCCGAGGCGCCACCACCACCGAGCATCCGCACCAGCTCGTCAACCCGCCCGCTGCCCTCGACGCGCCGCATCAGCGAGCGTGTCCGCCCGGCGCTGACTTCCTTCTCGACAACAAAATGCCGCGCGGCCACCGCCGCCACCTGCGGAAAATGGGTGATGGCAATCACCTGGTGGCGCTCACCCAAAACCGCCATCTTCACGCCCACCGCCCGCGCAATCTCGCCCCCCACATTCGCGTCAATCTCGTCAAAAACCATCAGCGGCGTCGCATCCTGCTCAGCCAACGCACTCTTCACCGCCAGCATCACCCGGCTCACCTCCCCACTCGACGCGATCTGCCGCAACGGCTTCATCGGCTCACCCGGATTCGGACCAAACTGAAAGTCCACCGCCTCTAGCCCGTGCGCGCCAGCCTCACCCGCTGACAGGTGAACCTCGAAAACCGACTGCCGGAAACCCAAATCCTTGAGCTGCCCTGCTATCTCCTTCGCCAGCTTCGGCGCCGCCTTGCGCCGCAGCCGGCCTAACAAGGCGCCCCGCTCCTCTAACTGCCCGCGCAGCGCCCTCACCTCCGCCTCCAGCGCCTCAAGCCGCTCGCCGCGGTTCTCAATGCCGTCGAGCCTCGCGGCCGCCTGGCGTCCGTGCTCGACGACCTCGGCCAGCGTCGGCCCGTACTTTCGCTTGAGCGACTCGAAAATGTGGATTCGCCCCTCCAGCGCGCTGGCCTCCGCCGGATCGATCTCCAGCTCCCCAACATAGTCGGCCAGCCCCCGCTCTAGCTCCTGAATCTCCACCACCGCCGCGTCCAGCCCGCCGACGACCTCGATGACCGCCGGGTCATAGCGCACGAGGTCGCGCGTCAGCCGCTGGACCTCGGCTAATTGTTCGAGAATCCCGCCGCCCTCGCCCCCCAACAACCCGGCGGCCAGCCCCGCCACCTCCAACAACCGGCTGGCGTTCGACGCACGGCGATAGCGCTCCTCGATCTCGCGCTCCTCCTCGGGCCGGATCGCCGCGGACTCGATTTCCTCAATCTGGTGGCGCAGCAACGTGAGTTCCTGCTCGCTGGCGCGCTCGGTGCGGACCAACTCGGCATGCTCATCGGCCTTGGCGCGCCATGCTTTCCACGTCCCCCGGTAGTCGCGCAGCGCGTCGAGCGCGCCGGCGTAGGAGTCCAACATCCCGAGCTGCCGCTCCACCGACAAGAGCGACTGGTGGTCGTGCGGCCCGTGCAGGTCCACCAATCGCTCACCCAGCGCCTTGAGCATCGCCAGGGTGACCGCGGAGTTGTTGACAAACTGGCGGTTTGTCCCGCTGCCGACCACCCGGCGGATGATGAGCTCGTTTTCCTCGCACGGATCCACGCCATGTTCATCAAGGATGCCGTTGACCTCCTCCACGCTGCCCAACTTGAAAACCGCCTCAACGGTGCAGGTTTCCTCCCCGCTGCGAATCAGCCCCTTATCCGCCCGCTCCCCCAAAACCAGCTTCAGCGCCCCGACGATGACGGATTTCCCCGCCCCGGTTTCCCCCGTCACCCCGATGAGCCCCCCCCCGAGTTCCCAAGAAAGTTCATCAACCAAGGCGAGATTGCGGATTTTTAACAGGGTGAGCATAGGGCGTCCGGCCCTTCCAGTATGCCCGCACCCTCTCCAAGATCAATCCCCGGTTGCCACCCAACCAAATCCAGCCCCATTCGGCACCAAACCCGGAGCTCTTCAGCCTTCTGAGCTCAACCCAAGGCGCCCCAATGCCCCATTTACACCCTCACGTTCAGAGCCTTTCCCAATAGAAGGTCTGACGATCTATTAAGAAAAGGTGGGAGGGGTCTCAAGATCGCATAGGTTCGAACTCTAAAACGTTTCCCGATTC
>JBILQA010000161.1:0-6860 GCA_044373535.1 Akkermansiaceae bacterium
GAGCAGGTTAGCGAGTCGGTGTCGACCTACGCGTACAAGCTCGTTGAGGGTGCAAGCGAGGACACCGCCACGGAGAGCACGCGGTTGCGCATGCGCCTAGGCACCCTGCAGCTGAACATTCTTGGTGTGGACGCCAATGCCCAAGGGATCGTCGTGGAAACCAACTCGCAATGGACGGCCACCGGGAGCGACCCAGTGGGTGACAAGGTTCCCGGCTTGCTGACGTTCCAAAACTTTGTCGGCTCGTATGGCGACTTTGACGACGACTGCGACGTTGACGACGATCATGGTGACGAGCTCAGCGATGACAGTGGGGATGACATCCAGCCGATGCCCAGCGAGGGCATCGACGACAATAGCGGCGAGGACGTCGATGACTTCGACGATGACCGGATCAATGACGACGGCCTGCGCCACCATGGTGAACGCAATGAGAGCTGGGGTCTGATCCAGGGCGTGACCAAGGTGTCCCGCGGGCGCCTGATCCTTGTCCAGTAAACCTGCAAGGCTTGTTCCGCAAACCGCCGGTGCCTTGCGCGCCGGCGGTTTTTTCGTCATCCTTAAGCTCATGCACAAGCGCACACTCACGTTTCTGGCCTTGGCGGTTCTGGGGTTCACCTTTGGCGCGGGTTACCTGACGCGCCCGCCGGCGGCAGCCCCCGCGCGCGGCGCGGCGCCGCCACCCGCCACGCCAGGCGCCCGCCGTGCCCAGCCCGCCCCCCGCCCACCTGCCGGGAGCACCGAGGAGCGAGGCAAAATCCAGGCCCGGGCACCCGAAGTGGCGCTCACCGCGGAGGCGCGCGACAAGCTGATCGATGAGCTCAATGCGGCGGCGGCGACCTACAACCCCGCGCAGTTGCCAAGCCTTGAGCGGTTCCTGCACCATTCCGATGAGGAAGTGCGCAGCGCGGCAATTGATGCAATCCTTGTCCTTGGCGACGCCTCGGGTGCGCCCCTCCTGCGCAGCGCGGCGATGGATGCCAGCCCCAAGGACGCCGAGGCGATGCTCAAGGGCGCCGCCTACCTTGAGCTGCCGTCCGCCCAAATGAGCGAGCTCATCAAACAGCGCAAGGACATCGGCCCCGCACGCAAGGCAAAGGACGGCCAATAAGCCCATCAAAGAGGGAATCGCCCTCACCAGATCCAAGCGCCACCCACTGATGGGCGTGAGATTTTCCTTCCGGCGCCTGCCCCGAGCTTGTAACCAAAACTGCAGAACGTGCAGTCATTCCGACGCGCGTGGACCCGAATTTTCCAATAACGCCCATGGCCCCAATGAAAAGACTTGAGCGACTGGCCAGGGATCTCCTCCTCAAGCCGCTCGTTTTTGCCCGTTACGGATGTTTCCGCCCGTCCCGCGTGAAGCTCTGCAATTGCGATCACTGGGTTCATATCGATCCGACCGACCGCAGGGCGACCAAGAAACTCGTTTACGATCCGATCCGTGGCCGCGTCTCGCCGCCATCGGGATTTTGGAGGGCCTTTAATGACCACCTACAGCCCGCTGTGGCGGTCGATGTCGGGGTGAACTTTGGCGAGTGCCTATTTGGCTACCGCTACGCCGCGCACACCCATGTCTTCGGCTTTGAGGCCAACCCGCGAATCGCCCCGTTCCTGACAAAAAGCCGCGCCGAGCATCCCGATGGTGAGCGCATCACGCTGACCTATGGGCTTGTCTCGGACGAAGCCGCGGAGGGAGTGCCATTTTTCGTGGATCCGAGCTGGAGCGGCGGAGGCTCTGCGGTTGCCCGCCTCAACGAGGCGGCAGACACGCTCGCGTTCACCCTCACGGCCCGAACCCTTGACAGCGTTATCCCGCGTCAACTGGTGGATGGGAAGTGCCTGTTGTTCAAGATGGACATCGAAGGCTACGAGGCAAAAGCGTTCCGTGGCTTCGGCGCAACCCTCGATGCGGCGGCTCTCGCGGTTGGCTTCATCGAGTTCGACTCAAGTTTCATCGCCGCCGCTGGAGAATCGCCGGAAAGCTATTTCGAGAGCCTTGCCGAACGCTTTGATATTTTCCGCCTGGATGGATCATCCACGCGCAAGCTGCTGCGCGTCGCGGGATTCTCCGCCCTTCCGCCGTCGCGGGCTCCCGATGGGCGCGTGCACACGGATCTTATCCTCGTCACCAAAGGAGTGGCTGCAACAACGTGGCTGGCTCCCGGATGGGTATGCGGTTGATCCGCCCCGGCTCACGGCGCGGCCCTGCGCTCTTGCTTGAAGCGCTGCGCTAGCCCATCCTCGCGCGCCTCAAGCCATGCCCGTGCCACGTCCACCCCGCCCGACCCCTAAGATAGGCAAGCGGCTGGCGTGGCGCATCGAGTACGCCGCCTATCGCGGGATCGAATGCCTTTTGATGCCCTTTCCGGTGGCCGTCGCGTGCCACCTCGGCGGGCTGCTTGGCGCGCTCGCATGGTACCTGTTGCCGTCGCGGCGCGCGCTTGTCATCCGCAATCTGCGGATTGCCTTTGGCCGCGAAGCTAGCCTTGGCGATCTGGAGCAGCTTGCCCGGCGCGTGTTTGCGCGCTGCGGGGCCAACATGATCGCCGCGGTCAAAACCGCCACCCTACCGCCAGACAAAGTCCGCGCCTGCGTCACCCTGGAAGGCCAGCAAGGCCTCCAGCAAATACTCGCCAGCAAGCGCGGCGCCATCTTCCTCCTCCCGCACCAAGGGAACTGGGAACTCCTCGCCCAACTCGGCTTGGCCTTGGCTCCCAACCTCCCTGCCGCCGCCATGTACCGGCCGCTGAGCAATCCATTGTTAGACGCACTCGTCCGCCGCCGCCGCCAACGCCTCGGGACGCGCCTCATCTCTAACCGCGAGGGGCCGCTCGCCGCCATCAGCCACCTGCGCGGCGGCGGAGTCATCGGCATCCTCGCCGACCAGCAAGCCGGCTACCATGGCTTGCCCGCGGTGTATTTCACGCGTTTGGCGTCCTTGACGCCGCTGCCGATGATTTTAGGGCGGCGCACCGGTGCGCCGATCGTGCCGCTGGCGATGCGCCAAGACCGGCCGGGGAAATGGACGATCCGTTTGTTTCCTGAGCTGGTGGTCGCCGACCCAGGTGACCCAAGCCCAATGGCGCAGGCGTACGAGAGGATCATCCGCTGGGCCACCGAGGATTATTTCTGGCTGCAAGACCCGTGGAAGACCTTGGCGAAGTTCCCGCTGCGCTTTGCCCGCGCCGCAGGCAAACGCGCCACCCCACCGCTGCCAGAGTCATTCCCGGTGCTTGTCCACTTGCCAGTCCACCTTGCCGAGCTGACCGCTGCGCTGGTGGCTGCGCGGCCGGATGCGGCCGTCACCGTGCTCGCCGAGACCGGTGCGAGCGTGGCGCCAGGCACGCGGGTCCTGCGCTATGACCGATCGTGGGATGCCACGCGCCTCGCTGCAGAGCTCCGCCGCTACGAAGAATCCCTCGCCGCGCCCTTCGAAGCCGCCCTGTTGCTGGCAGGCAGCACGGTCGTCGCCGCCGCCGCCCGGCGCGCGCGCCTGCGCCGCCTCATCGGCACGGATGACCTCCAACAACCCTTCTGCCAATCGCTGCCAGCCACTGCCACGGCCGCCGAAATCCTCGCCTTGCTCAGGCTTGCGGACTGCGGGCGCCGTCCGGCCCAATCCTGATTGGCAAAGGGCAAAGCCGCTCAGCGCATGAGCGCGAGCGGGATCCTTGCGGGCATCCGCGCGGTTTTAAGGCTGTCAATGCGGGCGCCCGGCTTTAAAGCTTCCGCCGGCTCAGACGAGCTCATCTTCATGACTCATTACATTATCACCCTCAAGTGGGGCGACCGCTACGGATCTGACTATGTCAACCGGCTTGCCTCTGCGGTGCGCCGGCACACGCAGCTGCCGGTCAAGATCGTGTGCTTCACCGACGACGCGACCGGCGTTGATCCTGAGGTGGAAATTTTTCCGATTCCCGAGATCGACCTTCCGCCGGGGCCCATGGTCAGCGGCTGGCGGAAAATCTGCCTGTTCCAGCCGGGATTGCCGATTGATGGGCTCGGGCTGTTTGTCGACCTGGATGTGGTGATCACCGGGCCGCTGGATGACTTTTTCACCTTTGGCAGCGAGGATGACATCCCGATCATTCACAACTGGTTGCCTGCCCATAAAAAGTGGTTCCGCGCGGACCCGCTGATTGGGAACTCCTCGGTGTTTCGCTTTAAAATCAACCAGTGCACCTTCGTCTGGGAGCAGTTTCACCGGGAAAAGGAATGGGCGCTGGCAAACTTCCGTCCGCCGCAGTCCTACCTTACCCATTGTATCCGTCCGCGGATGGTGTTTTGGCCTGCCGCGTGGGTTTGCAGCTTCAAACGCCACTGCCGGCCGGCGTTTCCTTTCAACTTCATTTTCAGCCCGAAGCTGCCGAAGGCCGCTCGCATCGTTGCCTTCCACGGGAAACCCGATCCGGATGAGGCGCTTCTTGGGTATGCCGGCAAGCGCCTTAACCACAAAAGCCGGCCCGCATCCTGGATTGAAGAGCACTGGAAATGACCCCGGCCGCCGGGGCCATGGGTCCCAGGCATTCAGGGGCTTTGTGTGAGCCGGCTCGCCTCGGCAAACCGTCCGCGCCACTTGCGGCGCACCGTTTGGTAGGCAAAGGAAAGCTGGTTGCGCAGGCTTTGGGAGCGCAGCGCATGGCGGCTGAGCAGCACGCCACCGGCGGGATGATGGGGTTCCGGGGCGCTCCCGCCATGGATGATTCCATCAATGACGGCAAACAGGTTGTAGCGGGTCAGCACAAGCTCCCGGGCCGCCCGGATGGCGTCCAGGCGCTTCTCGTACTGGTTGCTGGCAATGGCTTCCTGCACGGTCTGCAGGGCCGCGTCGAAGTCGTCGATGTCGATCTGAATGAAACTCTCCTCTGGGAAGTAAGCGCTCAAATTGCCACATCCGCAGTAGATCGGCAGTGCCCAGCCGAGGAAGGCGTCGGAGACTTTTTCGGTCCAATGGTGGTCGCAGCGATGGTTTTCAATGGCGATGTGGTACCGGTAAGGGTCCACCGCCTCTGCCTTGTCCGCGAGCGGGCGCACGCCGTGGCCAAAGACATCAAGGTCGGGCAGCGCCCGCTTGAGGCGCTGGGTGAAGTCAAAGCGGCGCTTGTGGAGCGTGTGCCTTTGTTGTTTTGACGAGCAAACCGTGGCCAAGTCGCGGGTTTTGACCGGCGGCGCCTCGGCGAGCATCCTGTCCAAGGTCTTGGTTTGCGCGCCCCCTTCGCCATAAAACCACCTGAGGGCCGGTTGCGAGCGGATCACGCCCGGCTGGTCGATTGACCACGGCTCATGGCCGGTGAGCACATGCCCGAACTGGCGGAGAAATTCCGGCTCGTAAAACTTGATCGACGACGGCTCAACGGTGATGAAAACCGTCTGCTCGGGTGGGCAGGCAAGGAGTTCGTGCCATTTTGAGGTCCGCTCGCCCGCCACCCTGGGAAAACGGTCATAGACCACCAGCCAATCGTAATCGCGCGAGTCTGCGTCAAACACGAACTCGCAGCCGCCAACCACCGGGCTGGCGTCAGGAAGCTGCCGCCGCCAGCTGCGCCACGCCGTCGTTTGGATCCCGTCGCAGAGGAATTTTACCCGTTTCATTTCGCCCAGGCGGCTGCCTCGCTTCATGCCTTGAAATACTTGGCCGGCCGGCAGGCAGGCGCAACGCAGTTGCGGGTGTCAACCAAGGGGATCGGGAAAGCGGAAAAGTCGTAGGTCCGGTATTCCTCGTGGCCGGTGGAGATGAGGATGAGGTCAAAGTCCGGCGTGATGGCCGCCACCGAGGTGCGCCCGGCGTAGTCGGCGTGCTCGCGGGTGCGCGGGATGACCGGCACATGCGGGTCATGGTAGGCAACGCTGGCGCCGCGGGCTTCCAGTTTCTCGATGAGCTTGTAGGTCGGCGACTCGCGGTCGTCATCGACGTTGGCCTTGTACGCGAGGCCAAGGATAAGGATGCGCGATCCCTTGAGGGCCTTGGAGTCCTCATTGAGGGCCTGGCACGCCACGTTGACCACGTGGTCGGGCATGGCGGTGTTGATCTCGCCGGCAAGCTCAATGAAGCGGGTGTGCTGGCCAAATTCGCGCGCCTTCCAAGTCAGATAGAACGGGTCGATCGGGATGCAGTGGCCGCCGAGCCCCGGGCCAGGGTAAAACGGCATGTAGCCAAACGGCTTGGTTTTGGCCGCCTCGATGACCTCCCAGATGTCGATGTCCATCGCGCCGTAGACGACCTTGAGCTCGTTGACCAAGGCGATGTTCACTGAGCGGAAGATGTTCTCCAACAGCTTGGTGGCCTCCGCCACGCGGCATGAGCTGACCGGGACAAGCTTGGCAATCGCCGGTTGGTAGAGGGCAAGGGCCTTTTCCAAGCAGGCCGCAGTGAAGCCACCGACGACCTTGGGGATGATCGCCACCTTGCTATCCGGGTTGCCGGGGTCCTCCCGCTCCGGCGAGAAGGCCAAGTGGAAATCCTTGCCCGCGATCAAGCCAGAGCCCGCCTCCAGCACCCCGCGCAGCTCCGTATCGGTCGTTCCCGGGTAGGTGGTGGATTCCAGCACCACGAGCACCCCGCGCTGGAGGTGTGGGGCAATCGCTGCTCCGGTTTCCAAAACGTAGCTCAAATCCGGCTCGCGGTAGACGTTGAGCGGCGTCGGCACACACAATATCACCGCGTCGACCTCACTGACCCGGGAAAAATCCGTGGCCGCCTCCAGCAGCCCAGTGGCCCGCTGCGCCGCCACGCTCTCGCTGCTGACGTGGGCAATGTAGCTCTTGCCGGCCATCAGCGCGGCGGTCTTGGTCGCATCGATATCCAGACCCAACACCGCCACCCCGCTGCGCGCAAATTGCAGGGCCAGCGGCAA
>JBILQA010000162.1:0-6853 GCA_044373535.1 Akkermansiaceae bacterium
TTGAGACAACTGAGGAAGCCCTCGGCCTGGGCGTCGGGATCCTCGGCGGTGAACAAGCGGTCGTACAAGCGGATCTCCGCGTCGACTGCCTGGGCCACGGGCACCCAATGGATCGCCGCCTTGCACACCACCCCATCGGGCGCATCGCTGCCAAGCGTGCCAGGCAGAATCTCCCCGCGCAACTCGGTGACCTTGCCCGCTGCGTCCTGCTCAAAGCCGGTGCATTTCACAATGTAGCCACCGCGCAGCCGCACGTGGCGGCCGGGGCCCAACCGATAGAACTGCTTTGGCGGGTCCTCCATGAAGTCATCGCGCTCAATCCAAACTTCCCGTCCCAGCGGCACGTGCCGCGTACCCGCACCCGGGTCCTGCGGGTGGTTGTCCACCGCGATCGGCTCCTCATGGTCCGCCGGTAGATTTTCCAACACCAACTTGAGCGGCTCAAGCACCGCCATGCGCCGCGGCACCTCGCGGTTGAGCACATCGCGCACCTCAAACTCCAGCAGCGCCACGTCGGTCACCGCGTTGAACTTGGTGATACCCACCCGCCGGCAGAACGCACGCACCGCCTCAGGCGGATACCCGCGCCGCCGGATTCCCGAAATCGTCGGCATACGCGGATCGTCCCAACCACCCACGTGGTCCTCCCTCACCAGTTGCAGCAGCTTGCGCTTGCTCATCACCGTGTAGGTCAGGTTCAGGCGCGAGAACTCGATCTGCCGCGGCTTGGACTCCACCGGGCAGTTGTCTATGACCCACTCATACAGCGGCCGGTGGATCTCAAACTCCAGCGTGCACAACGAGTGGGTGATGTGCTCCTTGGCATCCTCTAACGGATGGGCGAAGTCGTACATCGGATAGATGCACCACGCCGCGCCGGTGTTGTGGTGGTGGGCATGCATGATGCGGTAGATCACCGGATCGCGCATCACCAGGTTGGACGAACCCATGTCAATTTTCGCCCGCAGCACCATTTCGCCGTCCTTGAACTCTCCCGCGCGCATCCGCCCAAACAAGTCCAGACTCTCCTCCACGGGCCGCTCGCGGAATCGCGAGGCGGTCCCAGGGACTGTTAGATTGCCGCGGGTCTCGCGGATTTCCTCCGGCGTTTGCTCGTCGACGTAGGCCAAGCCGCGTTCAATGAGCGAGATGGCGCAATCGTAGAAGAACCCGAAATAGTCGCTGGCGAAAAAAAGGTCGCTGCCCCAGTCGAATCCGAGCCAGGCGACATCCTCCTTGATACTCTCCACGTACTCGGTTTCCTCCTTGGACGGGTTGGTGTCGTCAAAGCGCAAGTGGCACTTTGCGTGCAGGTCGCGGTGTTCCTCGGCGATGCCGAAGTTCAGGGCAATGGACTTGGCGTGGCCGATGTGGAGGTAGCCGTTCGGCTCGGGCGGGAAGCGGGTGATCACCGTGGTGTGCTTGCCGCTCGCCAGGTCGGCGGCGATGATCTCGCGGATAAAGTCAGTCTTGGAAGGTTCGGACATGGCAACGGAAAGGGGAATGGAGACGGAAGGGAATGGAGATGGAAAAGGCGGAGAGTCACTCCCGAGCGGCTTGGCCGCCGGTGGCACATCGTTACGCTCGGCGCGCCTAGTGCGCCAGTTCTTCCAACAAAACCTGGTTCAGCCGGATACCGCCCTCGAAGTTCTCGACGGCGAAGTTCTCGTTGGGCGCGTGGATTTGGCAATCCGGCAAGGCGAGCCCAAGCATGAGCGTGTCCGCTCCAAGGATCTCCTTGAAGGACTGGATGATCGGAATGCTGCCACCCTCCCGGGTGAGCACCGGCTCCTTGCCGAACGCGCGCGCCAGGGCGCGGCGCGCCGCCATCGCGTCGGCCGAGTTGGGGTCCATGAGATACGGCATGCCGTCATGGCCCACCTGCACGTCGACCGTCACGCCCGGCGGGCAGTGGGATTCGAGGTGGCGCTTCACCTTCTGTTGGATGTCGGCCGGATCCTGGTCGGGCACTAGGCGAAAGGAGAACTTGGCCATGGCCGCGGCGGGAATGACCGTCTTGGAGCCCTCCCCTTGGTAGCCCCCGCCGATGCCGTTGACCTCCGCGGTCGGCCGCGCCCAGAGCCGCTCAACGGCGCTGAAGCCCGCCTCGCCAAAGCCCGCTGGCGAGCCCGTCTGCCTGAGAATGTTCTCCTCGGCGGTGGCCGGTATGGCCGCCCACATCTGGCGCTCCCAGTCTTCCAGCGCCCGCACGTCGTCATAGAACCCCGCCACCTGGATGCGCCCCGCGGCATCGTGCAGGCTTGCCACCAAGCGCGCCACGGCGGTCGCCGGGTTGGCGATGGCCCCACCATAGATCCCTGAGTGCAGATCGCCCTTGGGCCCGCGCACGGTCACTTCGCAGCACGCAATCCCGCGCAACCCGTAACCAAGCGTCGGCGTGCCCGGTGCCACCATCCCGGTGTCGGACACAGCGATGACGTCGCATGCCAAGGATGCTAGATTCTGTTGGAGGAAAGGCGCCAGGTTGGGACTGCCGATTTCCTCCTCCCCCTCAAACAGGAAAATCAAGTTCACCGGCAGCTCGCCGTGGGCCGCCAGGCACGCCTCGACCCCCAGGACGTGGGCAAGCATCTGGCCCTTGTTGTCCGTCGCGCCGCGCGCCCAGATCTTGCCCTCGCGGATCTCCGGCGCGAAGGGTGCCGAGTGCCACAAATCGAGCGGATCGACCGGCTGCACGTCATAGTGGCCATAGATCAGAACCGTCTTGCGCCCCGCACGGTGGGCATTGCGCGCCACGACCACCGGGTGGCGCGCCGTCTCATGCAGCTGGGTTGTTAGCCCCATGCCTCTGAGCTTGGCCACCAGCCAGGAGGCGCACGCACGCACATCGGGCGCGTGGCTCGAATCGGTGGAAATGCTCGGGAATCGCAGAAATGCGAACAAGTCCTCAAGGCTCTTGGTCATGCCCGAATCCATGCCGCCGCCCCCCGGAGCTCGCAAGGTTAATCGTCCCCATCCTTGCCGTGGCCCTTGTCGCCGCGAAGTGCCGCGCGCTCCTCGCGGACCACCGCCAAGGCGTCATACAGCGCCAAAACCATCAGCGCGACGGTTAGCCCGGCGCAGCCAAGCCACCAGAGGCCAAACCTCATCACTCCTCCCTCAAGCCAATCGTCCACACCCCAGAGCCCAAGGGCAAAAAAAACCAAAACCACCAGCAGCAAGCGCAGCAACAACCTGCGCCGCCGCCCGCGCTCACGCAGGACACTGCGCGCCAGCCCCTTGCTCAGGCCCCACAGGCCGCTCGTGTGCTCGCTCATCGGCGCCAGCCTAGCGGCCATTGCCGTCCCCGGGCAATCCCGCACGCTGCGCCACTCGGCCTAACTGCCCCGGCGCCCCCAGCCGCGTCGGCCCGCCGCGAGCACCCGCTCGACCTCCTCGTCGAGGCTGCGGATCGACATCCCCTCGGCTCCAAACGCCGCGCAGGTGTCCAGCACCAACCGGTCGTTGCTGGCCACCCGGATGCGGTCCTTGCCTGCCTGCCGCGCGACCATCCGCTCAATGACGCTGTCGGCCGTCTCTATCCCCTTGGCATATATGACCAATACCTCGCGCTCGCTCCCACCCTCCACCCCGCGCTGCGCCTGCCGGCCGTCAAAAACCACCACCACGTGCCAGTCGCTGAGGTCGCTATAGGCGGTTAGCCACGCCACCAGCTCGCCGCGCGCGCGCAGACCCGACGACTCGTGGACCGCGCGCCGCGACGCCAGCGTGAAAATCGCGCTGTGCCCGTCAACGATGAGAATTTCTGCGATGCCAAAAGCTCCTCGGTATCCCCACCATGCGCAAGCACACTCTCAAACACCAAAACAGGACGACCCCAAGACACCGGGGTCGCCCTGCTTAAGAGCTAACTAATGTTATTATTATCCCGGGTTAAAAATAAAACCGCAGGCCAAGGTCAAGCTGGCGGTTAAAGTCATCACCGCTTGGCAGGTCGTCGGATATCCACGCCGCACCCAGCGAGGCGCTCACGGCAATGTTAGGGCGGAAGAAGTATTTCACCCCCGCGGTGGCCCCAAGCTCGATGGAATCCGCATCGAGGAAATCCGAGTTCACCTCCGCCCAGTCTGCGCTCAAGCCGACAAAGGGCACCCACTGCGTTCCAGTCAGCCAGTTGTACTCGCCGAAGACCCCAACATTGAAGTCGATGTCGCTGTTGACCCCCTCGAAGCCCCCGCGCAAGCCCAACAGCCAGTTCTGCGTGAAGAACCGTCCGTAGCTCACCTGCAGGTTGTAGACCGTCTCATCGCGCCAGTTGAGCGAGCCCGACAGCCCAAGCTCTTGGACTCCCGGGGCAAGCATCGGCAGGTTCGATGCCGACCCGTCACCCAGCAGGCTCGTGCCGCCACCGTAGGACCCGCCCTGCTGGCCCGCATGCGCGCTGCCCAGCAGCGCGGCTGCAATTAACGGAAGCCCAATCGCCGGGGCGCTGATAGCATTATTGAATTTCATTGTTGCTTGGATTGTTTTGGTTATCTCGACATTAACATCAGGCGATAAATCCTGACTTTGCCGACCGAACCTCAGCCCAACAAAATCGCTGTCAAGGGACGCGGCGGCACAAAAAACGCGTCCTTGTTATAACTAACTATCAGCCAGCGTCCGCTGCGCCCTATTCTTTTTCGGCTCCAGCGGCCGAGCCGCCCGGGGGGCAAAAAAAACGCGGCGGGCGCAGGGCGCCAGCCGCGGTTAGAATGGTGGTTTCGCTTCCTCCTGTGAGCGCGGGCCTACTCGGCCGCGGCGGCGTCCGGGGCAGCCTCGGTCACTTCAGCCGGGACGACCGCTGCGGATTCCTCGGCTGGCTTAGCGACCTTCTTCGCGGGAGCCTTCTTGGCCGGAGCCTTCTTGGCGGCGACCTTCTTCGCGGCGGTCTTCTTGGCAGCTGGAGCAGCAAGCTTCTTCACGGGAGACTTGGCACCCTGAGCGGCGTTCTGCTTCTCGAGCTCGTTCTTGCGCTTCAGGTAATTCCTCCGCCGGCGGCGTTTGGTGACTTTTCTTAGTTGCTTGCCCATGATTAACGGGGTCCGACTTAGCGGCTGGTCCGCAGGCCCGCAAGCGGAATCGACCGAGAATGCGCGATCCGACCCGCGGGCGCATCGCCGGACGGCGCCCCACCACGGGCACCATCTGGGCCCCGCACGCGTGTAACACTTGCGCCCGCTCGCTTACGGGCATTGAATCCGCCCCTATGGCAGGCCTTATCGTCAATCCCCGCGCACGCATCTTTCATGGCCACGACTGGGTCTATGCCACCGAAGTGCGCAAAACATTCGGCGACCCGAAGCCGGGCGACGTCATCACCCTCAAGGACTTCCGCGACCGCCCCCTGGGCGCCGCGATTTACAATCCGGCCTCTCAGATCATCGCCCGGCGCTTTTCCCGCCGCCGCCAGGACCTTGACTCCGATTTCTTCCTGCGCCGCATCTCGCAGGCCGTCCATCTGCGCGAGCGCCTCGGCATCAACATCAAACTTGCCCGCCTGGTGTGGAGTGAGTCGGACGGCATCCCGGGCGTCATCATTGACCGCTACGGCGACCATGTCGTGCTCCAGACCCTCACGCTGGCCATGGAAATGCGCCAGGAGCTCATCATCGCAGCCATCCTCGAGGTCCTCGCCCCGGCCAGCATCGTTCTGCGCAACGATGCCCCTATCCGCAAGGCCGAGGGCCTCGCACAGGAAATCCGCCTCGTCCACGGCTCCAGCCCGGGGAGTTTCACCGTCGAGGCTAACGGCGTGCTCTTCGAGGTCGATCCCGTCGACGGCCAAAAAACCGGGCTCTACCTTGACCAGTTAGACGCGCACGCCAGCGTTGCGCCGCTCGCGGCGGGCAAGCGCGTGCTCGACTGCTTCAGCAACCAGGGCGGCTTTGCCCTGGCGTGCGCCAAGGCCGGGGCGGCCAAGGTCACCGCGGTGGACTCAAGCGAGAGCGCGATTGCCGCGGTTAGGCGCAACGCCGAGCTCAACGGGGTCGAGATCGAGGCGGTGGCCGCCAACGCCTTTGATTTCCTCAAGAACGCCGAGGATGCCTACGACCTGATCATTCTCGACCCGCCGTCCTTCACCCGCAACAAGGCCGCCTTGGCCGACGCGATGCGCGGCTACAAGGAAATCCACCTGCGCGCGCTGAAGCTCCTGCCTAACGGTGGCGTGCTCTCCACCTATTGCTGCTCCCACCACGCCACGCGCGAGATGTTCCTCGAAAACCTCGTCAGCGCCTCCAACGACGCGAAGAAAACCATCCGCCTGCACGCCACCCACACCCAGCGCCTCGACCACCCGATCCTGCCGGCCCTGCCGGAGACCGAGTACCTCAAGGGCTTCACCGTGGAAGTCGTCCCTGCACGATGAGCGCTCCGCTGAGCCCCCTGAACGTCGCGCCCGACGCCAGCGCCGACGACCTGCTAGAGCGCTTCCTCGACCACCTCGCCGCCACCGGCACCGAGCCGTACGCCCACCAAGAGGAGGCCATCCTTGAGCTCTACCAGGACAAGAACGTCGTTCTGGACACCCCGACGGGCTCGGGCAAGTCACTCGTTGCCCTTGCCTTGCAGTTCAAGTCCCTGTGCCAGGGGCGGCGTTCGTACTACACGGTGCCCATCAAGGCGCTGGCCAACGAGAAGTTCCTCGCCCTGTGCAACGCGTTTGGTCCCGAGAATGTTGGCCTCATCACCGGCGACGCCACGGTCAACCCACACGCGCCCGTCCTCTGCTGCACCGCGGAAATCCTCGCCAACATCGCCCTGCGCGACGGCGCGGCCGCCCGCGTCGACGATGTCATCATGGACGAGTTCCATTACTATGCCGACCGCTCGCGCGGCGCCGCCTGGCAGA
>JBILQA010000163.1:0-6833 GCA_044373535.1 Akkermansiaceae bacterium
GCTCGAGGCCCGCCAGCGTGTACATCAGGGTGGTCTTGCCCGCCCCGCTGGGTCCGCACAGGAAGACCTTCTCGCCGGGCTGGATTTTCAGGTCGATGCCACGCAGCACCTCGACGCGCTTGCCCCCGACAGAATAGCCCAAGAACAACCCACGCGCTTCAATCATCACATCACTCACGGCCCCTCCCCTATCGGAGAGGCCAAACCCGGGGAAGCGCGAAGTTGTCCGGCCATCGTGGCTTACGCCTTGACCCGCAGAATCCGCAGATCCTTGGCGCGGTGTCCGAACCCATCCTCGGCCATGATCTCAAGCACGTGCTCGCCCTGGCCAAGCCCCGCGGGCAAGCTGCCCTTCCAGAGGTGCGAGCAGGGATCCGGATTCTTGCCGAGGTGGATAAATGGCGCGGCAAGCTCGCCCTCGCGGGCAAGCAGTTCAAGGTAATGCGGATCGGGCTCAATCACGCGCTTCAGCTCAAGCCACTCCTGCTGCTTGCCGATGCGGAAGCGCACGGTGCTGCGCTCGCTGCCATTGTAGAAATTCACGTGGAACGGCATCGCGTCCGCTTCCTTGGCTGTCGGCTCGTCGCTTGGCAGGGCAATGTGCATCTGCTGGCCGCTTGGCGCGCCGATGACGTGGAAGCCATCCATCTTGCACGTGTTGCCGTCAAAATCCGCCGCCAAGAAGCCGCGTGGCGTCCCGTCGGTCATCGTCGCGTGGGGGACCCCAAACGCGTCGGGCACCCCTTGGAACCAGCTGCCGCACAAGGTGCCAACCACCAGGTGGTGGTGCGCCTCCGCCCCGCTCCAGCCGTCGTCCGCGCCAATGAAATCGTGGCGGTGGTAATGCCGGTGGGACGCGAACGAGAGCGTGTTGGGGCGGCCCTCCAACAGCTTGTAGAGCTCCTTGCGGTCGGCCGTGGCGCTCCACGACGTGTCCCCGCCTTCGCCGCGCAGGGGAATGTGCATGAAAAGCACCACCATCCGATCCTTGGCCACGTGCGCCAAGTCGGAGCGCAGCCACTGAAGTTGGCGCTCACCAAGCCCGCCGCTGTATCCGCCCTGCGGTTTGCCGGTTTTCGGGTCGAGAATTTTCCAGCGCACGTTGTCGAGCACCACAAAGTGCACCTCCCCTTGGTCAAAGCTGTAATACGTCGGCCCAAACGTGCTGCGGAACGTCTCGCTGGCAAACCCGTCGTCGGGCGAATCCGCGTTGAGGTCGTGGTTGCCCAACACGTGGCGCCACGGAATCCCCGTCGAGGCAAACACCTTGTTGACCGCCGGATACACCGCCAAGTTGTTGAACGCCACGTCGCCGAGCGACACGCCCAGCAAGCCGTTGGCCTCCCGCAGGGCCCCCGCCGTCGAGCGCGCCAGGTAGTCGACCTCGCGCAGGTCGCGCGGCTGCGGGTCACCGCAAATGAGCATGCGGAACTTCGCCGACTCGTCAGTGGCCAACAACGGAAAGTCGATGCTCGCAGGCAGCGGGCCGGTTGGCATCACCCCCGCGAACTTCTGCTTCGGCGATCCTTCCGGTTGGTGCAGGTAAAAATGGCGCGGCAACAGGTCGGCGGTTGTCGGCGGCGCATAGCCCCTCGGCTTGACGACAAAAAACGACGTTGCCGGCCCATCCAGCACGGGAAGCTGCCAGCGGCCGGACTCGTCGGTCAGCACCACGTCGCGGCCATTGGAAACCATGATTCCCGCTATGCCGGCGTCGCCTGCGCCCTTGCGCCCGTCGCCATCCTTGTCGTGGAAAACAAACCCTTGAGCACCCTTGGCCTCGGCGGCCTTGACCCAAATCTGTGGCAAGGCAAAGGCGGCTCCACCGGCCACTATGCCTCCAAGAAAGCTGCGGCGCTTCCAGACGGGGCCGGCAGAAAGATGGGAGAGCGCGGTGGTGGTGGTGGCGTCGGTGGACTTCATGCGAACAGAGTTGAAAAACCCTCTCACCTTAACCACCACCGCTGCGGGGCTGGAAGCCTCAACCGCGTGCTTGCGCCAATTGACCAACACCGCCGGTCCCGGCGCGCCTAGTTGACCCGGCCAACCAGGCGTTAAAACCTAGTCGACGAGGTTGTCGACGCGATTGGCCAACTCGATGTCCAAGTTGGTGATACCGCCCATGTCGTGGGTCGTCAGGGTGAGCTTCACCTTGGTGTAGCGGATCTCGATCTTTGGATGGTGCTGGGCCTCCTCGGCGATCTCGGCAAGGTCGTTGACGAAATCAATCGCTTCCATGAACTCTTCGAACTCAATGGTGCGGGTGATGGTGTTCTTCTCAACATCCCACTCGGGGCATTTCTTGAGGGCGGCTTTGAGTTCGTCTTCGGGGATCAGGTCGGACATGAGTGAGGGTGCTAAAAGGGGTTCGGCGGCGAGACTGGTGCGCGTGCTTCTTGCTTGGCAAGCAAGTTTCCCAACCGTTTTGAGATTCTTTTTTCGCCGCATCGTTAGATTGCCCCTCGCCGGGATTCGCACTACACTCCCGCTTAGCGACTCAAACCCATGAAACACCCCGCAATTCTCCTCCTCGCCGGCATCTCGGCAGTCCTCTCGGCCTGCGCGCCGCTCACGCCGCAAGTGCGCATCCAGAGCAACCCCCAGCTCTATGCCGCACTCTCGCCGCAGCATCAGGCACTTGTCAGCCAGGGACAGATCGACCGTGGCATGGGCCCGGAGGCCGTCTTTCTCGCCTGGGGCAAAGCCGACAGCATCTTTGAAGGCAGCCGCGGGGCCGCCCCGGTTCAGCGCTGGGACTACACCGGCACGCGCCCGGTCCAGACGACGAGCTTCGTGGGTGCCTACGGGTTTGGCCGCTATGGCCGCGGCTACGGGTTTGGCGCCGGCCCGGAGATCGCCTACATCCCCTACCGCACGGCGAGCGTATGGTTTGAGAGCAACCGCGTGACTGCCTGGGAACGCCTGCGCTAAGCTTGACTTCCCGCTTGAATTACCCCTCAGGCTGACCATCCTCGAACTCACTTCCAACCCTTGCCCAACCCTTCCAGATTGATGAAATACACGCCTATCCTCCTCGCCACTGCTGTCGGCCTCCTTGCCTCCTGCTCGAACACTGGCCGCGGCACCTCGATGGCCGCCTACAATGCCTACGACCGCCCCGCCACCCTGCCGCAAAATCCGGCCAATGTGCGCGTCAAGGTCTCGCTCAACGCGAAGCTCGCGTACGTCATGGAAGGCGACAAGCCGCTACTCATCATGCCCATCGGCATTGGTGCACCGGGCACCGCCACGCCCACCGGATCGTTCCGCATCTTCCAGAAGGAGCACCTCCACCGCGCCAACACCCACGGCTACGCGTCCAATGGCAAGGAAACCCGCAAGCTGATGCTCGCCTCCAAGCCCTCCGGCTGGAGCTTCAAGGGCACACCGATGCCCTACTGGGCCGAGTTCAAGCCCAACTACGGCTTCCACACCGGCTGGCTTAAGCCTTACCCATGCACCCACGGCTGCATCCGCATGCACCACAACGTGGCACCGAAGTTCTTCCGCCTCGTTTCCAACGGCACCCCGGTGACCATCGCCCAGTCCCAGCCGGAAGACGCCACCATCGGCAAGGGCGTCGCCCTGGCGCCCGACGCCGGCCCGCTGCCGGACTTCAGCCCGTCGTACTACTTCGGCAACCAGTACTTCACCCACCACAACTCGGTGAAGTTTGAGTAAGCCGAGGGGTACAGCCTGAAGAATTCTTGAAAGCCCCGCCCATGGCGGGGCTTTTTTTGTCCCGCAACTGCGGGTCGTCCAATCTCTGCAACCCGCTACTGCGCCGCCCGCGCAGCCACCAGATAGCTCAGCAGGGCCTTCTCATCCGCGGCGCTCAGGCCCGCGTTCCAGGCCATGCCCGGCACCACCTTGTGCCAACGCATGTCGCTGACCTGGCTTGGCAGCTTGCGCTCATGGCACTCGCCACATTTGAGCATGTAGACTGCGTAGCCTTGTTCAAGTTCCGCCCTCGGCTGGCCGCTCTGGCGGGCAAGTGCCGCAGTGGGCCGCGCCGCACCCGGAATCCCCTCGTCCTGGCTGGCACATCCCAGGGCAAAAACCAAGGCAAAGGCGGCGACGCTCATCGGGGGCAATTTCATCCCACCCAGATACACCAAATCCGCCCGCGCAGGCAACGAGAACGTTCTAAACGGATCCGACGGATCCGGTCGATAGAACCAATCTTAGCGAGGATCCGTCCGATCGGACCGATCCGTCCGATCCTCCCCCAATCCACCCCAACCACTACCTGCCGGAACCTTTAAGCGCCAAGGCATCACTCGGAACTTGAAAGCCCCGCCCCACTCCCTACCTTGCGCGGCAATTCCCCCGATTTTCTTTCCCAACCAACGACGCACACCGATGGCCTTCGACACGCTCCGCACCTTCACCACTGGCACCGGCGAATCCGCCCGCCTTTTCTCCCTGCCAGCCCTTGCCGACCAGGGGTTTCCCCAGCTCAAGCGCCTCCCGGTTTCCATCCGCATCGTCCTTGAGTCACTCCTGCGCAACTGCGACGGCAAAAAAGTCCGCGATCAGGACATCGCCAACCTCGCCAACTACAGCGCCGCCAGCCCGGGCGACTACGAGATCCCCTTCACCGTGGCGCGCATTGTCCTGCAGGACTTCACCGGCGTGCCGCTGCTTGTCGACCTGGCCGCCATGCGCTCCGCGGTGGCCGCCATGGGCAAGGACCCGGCGATGATCGAGCCATTGGTTCCGGTCGACCTGGTTGTCGACCACTCGGTGCAGGTGGACTTCGCCGGCTCCCAACAGGCCTTGGACCGCAACCTAACCATCGAGTTCATCCGCAACCGCGAGCGCTACGAGTTCCTCAAGTGGGGCCAGCAGGCGTTTGAGACCTTCAGCGTGGTGCCTCCGGGCATCGGCATCGTCCACCAAGTCAACCTCGAGTTCTTGGCCAAGGGCGTGCTTTCCAAGGACGGTGTCTATTATCCAGACACCCTCGTGGGCACCGACTCCCACACCACCATGATCAATGGCCTCGGCGTCGTTGGCTGGGGCGTTGGCGGCATCGAGGCGGAAGCCGGCATGCTTGGCCAGCCGGTCACCTTCCTGGTCCCCGAAGTCGTTGGCGTCCACCTCACCGGCTCGCTGCCCGAGGGCGTCACCGCCACCGACATGACCCTGCGCATCACCCAGATCCTGCGCAAACACGGCGTCGTCGGAAAATTCGTCGAGTTCTTCGGCCAAGGCGCACGCGCACTCTCGCTGCCAGACCGCGCCACCATCGCCAACATGGCCCCGGAATACGGCGCCACCATGGGCTTCTTCCCTGTCGACGAGGAAACCATCGCCTACCTCCGCGGCACCGGACGCACGCCCGAGCTTTGCACCACGGTCGAAAACTACTACCGCGCCCAACACCTCTTCGGCATCCCCGGCGCCGGCGAGATCGACTACACCGATGTGTTGGAGCTCGACCTCACCACCATCGTGCCCGCCGTCGCCGGCCCCAAGCGGCCGCAGGACCGCATCGACGTGCCCGCCCTGCGCGACGCCTTCGAAACCCTCTTCACCGCTCCGGTGAGCGCCGGCGGATTTGGCCAAGACCCCGCCGCCCGCGAGATCCGTGTTAAGATGCGCATGATGGAGCCCGCCGGCATGGCCGTCGACACCCTGCTCTCCACCGACTCGGGCGACGACCTCGGCAAGGCGGCCCATGAGAAGGAGATGACATCTAACCGGCCGACCCCCGACCGGGTCCCCGCCCGCCTGGCCTTTGACCCGATCGAGGCCGACCTCTGCCACGGCGCGGTGCTCATTGCCGCCATCACCTCCTGCACCAACACCAGCAACCCAAGCGTCATGCTGGCCGCCGGCCTGTTGGCCAAGAAAGCCAATGCCCGCGGCCTCACCGTCGCGCCGTACGTCAAGACCTCGCTGGCCCCAGGATCGCGGGTGGTCACCGACTACCTTGACCAGACCGGCCTCTCGAGCGAGCTTGACCAGCTTGGCTTCCAGACCGTCGGCTACGGCTGCACCACCTGCATCGGCAACTCCGGCCCGCTCCATCCGGCCATTGAAAATGCCATCAAGGAAGGCGACCTCGTCTGCGCCTCGGTCCTCTCCGGCAACCGCAACTTCGAGGCCCGCATCCACGGGTCGATCAAGGCAAACTTCCTCATGTCGCCCCCGCTGGTGGTTGCCTACGCCCTTGCCGGACGCGTCGACCTGGACCTGAGCACCGAGCCGTTAGGCCACGACACCCATGGCGAGCCGGTCTTCCTTAAGGACCTTTGGCCAAGCCAGGCGGAGATCCGCGAGGTCATGGCCGCCGCGCTCAAGCCAGAGGTCTTCAACCGCCTCTACACCGACTTCTCGGCCCACAACCCGAAGTGGAACGAAATCGCCACCTCTAGCGGCTCGGTCTATCAGTGGGACGAAAGCTCCACCTACATCCAAAACCCGCCGTTCTTTGAGAACTTCTCGATGGATCCCTCCGACATCACCGAGATCCGCGACGCCCGCCCGCTCGGGCTGTTTGGCGACTCGGTGACCACCGACCACATCTCACCCGCCGGCGCCATCAAGGCCGACAGCCCGGCCGGGCGCTTCCTCGCCAGCAAGGACGTCAAGCCCGCCGAGTTCAACTCCTACGGCAGCCGCCGCGGCAACGACCGGATCATGACCCGCGGCACCTTCGCCAACGTCCGCATCAAAAACCTCATGGTCCCAGGCATCGAGGGCGGCATCACCCGCGTCTTCCCGTCCGGCGACCAGCTCGACATCTATGACGCCTCCCAGGCCTATCAGGCCGCCGGCACTCCCCTCATCGTCATCGGCGGCGAGGACTACGGCATGGGCAGCAG
>JBILQA010000004.1:0-25102 GCA_044373535.1 Akkermansiaceae bacterium
GGGGCCTTCTATCGGGACGTTCCGGTCTGCGTCATCGGCGGGGGCGACAGCGCCTGCGAGGAGGCGACGTTCCTAACCCGCTTTGCGAGCAAGGTCTATCTGATCCACCGCCGCGATGAGCTGCGCGCTTCGAAAATAATGGCCGAGCGCGCGCTGGCCAACCCAAAGGTGGTGCCGGTGTGGGACAGCGAGGTCATCGAGTACATCACCGACGAGGCCGGCGAGATGAGCGCGGTGCGGCTGCGCAACCTGAAGACCGGCGCGCAGTCGACCCTCGAGCTGAAGTGCGTTTTTGTCGCCATCGGCCACGTGCCTAACGGCGGATTCCTCGGCAATCTGGTAGACCGGGACGAGAATGGCTACATCCTGCAGAACCCGGGGCGCACGACGACGCGCACCGCTGGACTGTTTGCCGCGGGGGATGTTGCCGACCATTATTACCGGCAGGCGATTACGGCGGCCGGCCAAGGCTGTGCGGCGGCCCTTGAGGCGGAGCGGTTCTTGAGCGACGCCGAGGAGCTGCGCACCGAGGTGCATGCCGACTGAGGGCCGCAGCGGCGCCAAATGTTCGTTAGGGAGCGTTTTCAAGACACATCGTTGCCTTTGCGGAGTTAAACTCCTACAGACTTGACTTACTCATGACCGAACTTCTCCTCGCTCCAGCGCGCCGCAGCGGCTGCGCCAATCTTGATGCGTTCGGTTTGTTGATTGGGGAGGCGGCTCTGCGCCAACGCTCGCCGGTCGATGAGCTGCTCGACGCGGAGCTCGTTGGCGAGGAACTCTATCTAAGGGCCCTCGCCGAGGACCTGCGGCTTGAATGGCTCGAGTCGATTCCGCCGGCCGAGAACGTCGCGGCACTGCGTGAGGCCTGCGGCCCGCGGGTGGCCTTACGCCATCGCCTGTTGCCGGTTGCCATCAGCGGCGAGGGCGCTGGCCGGCGCCTGAAGCTAGCGACCTACGATCCATTCAACTTGGTCGCGCGTCAGGCGGCGGCCCAACAGCTAGATGTGCCGGTCGAATGGTGCATGGTGTCGCGGCGGCGCTTGCTCGACGCGCTGCGGCGGCTCTACGGGGTGGGGGCGGACACGTTCGAGCAAATCCTCGAGGGGCGTGAGCTGGACTTTGACAAGTTAGAGAGCAACGACGAGGCCAATGTCATCGACGAGGACATCGACGAGGAGGCCAGCGTGGTTAAGTTCGTCAACCAGATCATCCGTGAGTCGCTTGAGCAGCGGGCGACGGACATTCACGTGGAGCCGCTGCACAACGCGTTGCGGATCCGCTACCGGATTGACGGCAGCCTGGTGGATGTGGGGGTGCCGGAGAATATCAAGGCGCTGCAGAGTTCGGTCATCGCGCGCTTGAAGATTATGGCGCGTCTGGACATTGCCGAACGGCGGCTGCCGCAGGACGGGCGCATCAACCTGCAGTTTGAAGGGTCGACCATCGACGTGCGGGTTGCGACGGTGCCGACGGTGGAGGGCGAGAGCGTGAGCTTGCGCCTGCTCAACCAGGAGAAATTCACGCTTGAGAGGTTAGGCATGGAGAGTTTCGTGCGCTCGCGCATCGAGAAGCTGCTGACCCTGCCTAACGGGATTATTTTGATTACCGGTCCGACCGGGTCGGGGAAATCGACGAGCTTGTACTCGTTCCTTGGACAGCTCAATTCGCCCGAGACGCGGATCGTGACGATTGAGGATCCGGTGGAGAACAAGCTCCCCGGAGTGATGCAGATTGCGGTGCGGCCGGAAATCGGGCTGACCTTCGCCACCGGGCTGCGCTCGATTTTGCGTGCCGATCCGAATATTGTCATGATCGGGGAAATCCGCGACCTGGAGACCGCGGAGATTGCGATCCGCGCGTCGCTAACAGGCCATCTGGTGTTCAGCACGCTGCACACCAACGATGCGATTGGCGGGATCAGCCGGCTTATCGACATGGGCGTGGAGCCGTTCCTGGTGGCTGCGGCGGTGCGCGCGTTCCTCGCCCAACGCTTGGTGCGGCGGCTTTGCCCGCACTGCAAGGCTCCCTATGAGATGACCGCCAAGGACCGGCGTGATTTCAACATCCCCGGGCACATTGCCGGTCAGGCGTACTCGGCGGTTGGCTGTGACCGCTGCCGCAACACCGGCTACTCGGGGCGCTTGGCCATTTACGAGGCTGCGTTGCTGACCCAGGCAATGCAGGACCTCATCGCCCATGGCGGGGCGACAAGCAAGGCACTGCACGCCCAAGCGCTCAAGGACGGCTACGTGCCGATCCGCGAGTACGGGCTGGTGAAGGTCATGCAGGGGCTAACAACCATTGAGGAGGTCATCTCGGTGACCGCCGCGGACATTGGAGGCGCGGACTAACAGGATGGCGGTTTTCACCTACAGGGCGCTCGGAAAGAGCGGGATGACCAGTGGCGAGCTGAATGCCGCGGACCGGCCGGAGGCGTTGCGCCAACTCGACAAGCGCGGGCTCCAGCCGGTGAATCTGAGCGAGGTGGTGAGCGCAGAGCCGGCGAAAGCGGCGAAGGGCATAGCCAAGCACGGGCACGAGGCGGCGGCGGGCAAGGAGGCGAAGGCCAAGGAGGCAAAAGTTGAGGAGGCAGTTGCGAGTGGGCCGATTAAGCTGAAGCGCGCCGAGGTGGTGTTGTTCACCGAGGAGTTGAGCGACATGCTTTCCGCCGGGATGCAGCTCGAGCCGGCGCTGCGGGCAATGGAGAACCGCGAGGAGCTCGGCAGCCTGAAGGCGGTTTCGTTCAAGTTGCGCCAGGACGTGCGCGAGGGGACCAATTTCTCCACCGCCCTGAAGCGCGCGAGCCCAAGCTTTGGACCGCTGTATTGCAGTCTGGCCGCGGCGGGCGAGGCGTCCGGCGCGCTCGACTCGATCTTGAAGCGCCAGGCGCACTATTTGAAGATGCTCGCCGAGTTGCAGGGGCGTATCGCGCTGGCGTTGATCTATCCGGCGATTCTGGTGGTGGCGGGCGTGGGGGTCTCGGTGGTGTTTGTCACGAAGCTCATTCCGCAGCTCACCTCGCTGATGGCCAACACGCCTGGCAGCGTCATGCCGTTAGGGGCGCGGATGCTCATCGGGGCAAGCGACTTCATGCAGAAGTGGTGGTTGGTCATCGCGCTGGTGTTGGCAGCCGGGCTGGTGATCTTGAAGGCTTGGAAGGACAACGATGAGAACAAGCCGGTGTGGGACAAGTTCTTGGTTGGCATGCCCTTGGTCGGCCCGGTGGTGCTGAGCCGCTTTTATGTGCAGTTTCTTGAGACGATGGCCAACCTGGTGGCTAACGGTTTGCCGTTGTTGCGGGCGCTGGAACTCTCCCACGACGCGACGCAGAACCTTTATGTGCGCAGCCAGCTCAAGCGCATGATCGATCTTGTTGGCGACGGTCGGGCATTCTCCCGGGCGCTGGTGCGGGTGGAAATTTTCCCGCCGCTGCTCATCGACATGATCTCAGTCGGCGAGCAGACCGGCAAGCTCGACCAGTCGCTGCGCCGCGCGGCGGAGCGCTACGATCGCGAGCTCAACAAGAACCTGCAGAAGATCATGGCCTTGATCATGCCGTGCGTGCTCATCGTCATGGCCGTATTGATCGGCACGATGGCCTATCTGATGATCACGGCGATCTTCCAGACGATCTCCAACCTCGGGGGCTAACAGCGCTGCCCAACAGCGCTGCCCAACAGCGCTGCCCAACAGCGCTGCCCAACAGCGCTGCCCAACAGCGCTGCCCAACAGCGCTGCCCAACAGCGCTGCCCAACAGCGCTGCCCAACAGCGCTGCCCAACAGCGCCGGCGGCAGTGCCGCGCCGGTGGCTAGGCAAGCGGCTCGGTCCCGCGCGTGCCGCCGTGGAAAGTGGCGGTGTGGGAGAACCCCGCGGCGCGGGCCATGGCGGTGGCGGCGGGGAAGCTGCGGGCGATTTCCCCCGGAGCGTGGGCATCCGAGGAGAGGACCAGCGGGATGCCCGCCTGGAAGGCGAGCTCCAGGAAGGGGTGAGCCGGGTAGGCTTCGGCGCAGGGTTTGTGCCAACCGGCGGTATTGAGCTCAATGGCGGCACCGGATTTGGCGATTGCCTCGATGGCTGGCAGGTAGAAGCGGCGCAGATCGCCGGCGGGCTGGAAGCAGAACTTCTTGATGAGGTCCGGGTGGGCGAGGATGTCAAACAGGCCGCTTTGGGCCATCTGGGTGTAGGTTTGCCAATAGCGCGACCAGGCATCCTCGACGTCCGTCGTTGCCCAGCGGCCAAGCCACTTGGGATTGTCGAAATCCCAGTCGCCAAGGTAGTGGACGGCACCGATGAGGTAATCCCACGGTGCCACGCCGCGGAGGTGCTCGATCCACGGCTCGCAGCCGGCAAGCCAGTCGCACTCCAGGCCGGCGCGCACGCTGAGGCCTGTGGGAGCCGCGGCGCGGGCGGATTGGATCCACTCGAGGTACTCGGGAAGCTCGGCGCGACGCATGCGCCAGTCGTCGAAAGGCTCCACGGCGGTGGGCGCGTGGTCGGAAATGCCATACTCGCTCAGGCCTGCGGCGGCGGCCGCGGCGACAAAGGCCTCGGGCGCGCCGGTGGCGTGGCGGCACAGCGGAGTGTGGGTGTGATAGTCGGCAGGCATCCGTGGATGCTTTGCTTTAACGTTGTCCCCGGCGCAGCGCGACCCTAGAGTTGGGCGGCGTGGAAATCCGCGCTGAATTCTCCATGAGCGACACCCGCCCTGAGCCATCCAAGCCTTGCGCCTTTACTGAGGTTCTTTTCGACGTCCTGCGCCGTCATCCCAAGCGGATTGTCTTCACCGAGGGTGAGGACCTGCGGGTTTTGCGTGCGGCCGAGCAGTTTGTCGCCCTTGGCGCGGGAACCCCAATCCTCTTAGGCAACCGCGCCCGGGTGCGCGCCATGGCTCTGGAGGCCGGAATCAACCTACAGTTCATCAATGTGATTGATCCGCCGGCGTCGTCGGATTTCAAACTCTTCTGCCAGCGCTTGGAGCGCACTGAGCGCTACCGTGGTGTGCAGGTGGCCGACATCGGCGAGATCGTCTCGCGGGCGCAGTACTTTGGCGCAATGATGGTGCAGTATGGCCACGCCGACGCCTTGGTGGGTGGCAACCAAGTATATCCGGCGACCTTGTTCCGCGCGCTATTGCACACCATCAAGCCCTTGCCCCACGTTCCGGCAGTCTTTGGAGCGATGGTGCTCGTCGCCCCGCATCTGCCGCACTTCGGCAGCGACGGTTTGTTGTTCCTCGCCGATTGCGGGTTGATTCCCGAGCCTGACGTCACGCAGCTTGCTGGAATCGCGGTGGAGACCGGCAAGCTTGCCCGCCATTTCCTCGGACGCACTGCCCGGGTGGCGATGCTGAGCCACTCGACCAAGGGATCTGCCGGCACGCCCTCGGCCCGCCGGGTGGCTGCCGCGTGTGCTCTGGCGCGCGACACCGTGGCGCGCGATCCGTTGTTGGATATGGAGATCGAAGGCGAGATTCAAGCGGATGTCGCGCTGGTGCCGGCCACCGCGGAGGTCAAAATCCCCGGCTCGGGCAATCGGCAGCCCGCCGATGTGTTAGTCTTTCCCAACCTGGATGCCGGGCACATTGCCCTGAAGCTCCTCCAGCACGTCGGCGGAGCCCGCAACTATGGCCAGATCATTCTCGGGCTGACATGCCCGGCCGCCCAGGTGCCGCGCACCGCAAGCGTCGAGACGATCCTGGGAACCGCCGCGGTGGTCGCCGTGGAGGCCATTAAGTACCACCAGATCTATCTGAACGAGGCCGGCGTGGCTGTCGGCGGCGGGCAACCACACTCGCACTAACAGGGGCTTGGTCCGCGGCGCTTGGTCCGGTTAGGCCGAGTTTCTGGGCTCGAGGCTTTTGCGCAACTTGCGGAAGACGTCCTGATCCTCAGCCTGGTCGAGGCGGGCAAAAGAGTGCTCGAGGTTGCGCAGTGTGCGCATGAGGACCTCTCCGGCGGTGGCGGGCGTCTCGAGGGTCTTTTGCGCGGCGAGGGAGAGTTTGAGCTCCGGGGCGAGCATTTCGTCGAGCGAGTGGAGGCGCCCGCCGTTGAAGCAATCGACAATCGCGGTGGCCTCGGCGGTGTCAATCCGGCACAGGAAGTGGCCAGGGAAATTGCATGCCTCGACCGGGAGGTTGAGACGGCGGCCGACAAGGATGAAGATGAGGCTCAGGCCAAGCGGGTTGGAGCGGCCATTTTCGATCGCCCAGCAGAGGTCGGAATTCCGCGGGTTGTAGTAGTCGCTCTTGTTACCCACGAGACGCCCACTGGAGAAGAGGAACTGGCGCAGATCATCCACGGTCAGCGGGTGATCGCTGGCCTCAAACTCCTCAGCCAAGAGGTCAAGTGCGTCGTGGAGAGACGGCCGCAGGTTGACCCCGTCGTGGAGGAAATCCGCGACCAGGCGTAGCAAGGCCTCTACCCGGTCCCAATCGTCAGCCAACGCCGGCCATCCGCCGGAGGGTACAATCCAGTCACTGACGAGCTCGCGGCGGCGGGCTGGGAGAAGCAGGTCGGCCAGTCGTTCCTGCTCGGCGGCGGAAAGGTCGATGCCAAGGGCGGCGATTGGCTCGCTTAGGTCGCCGGCAAAATTGCGCAGGCGCAAGGCGACAGGCTCCCGGACGGCCGGATCGTCGTCATCCAGCAGGCGGAGCAGGTGGGGAAGTTCCACCAGTGGATCCATGGGAGAGCAACGAGGGGGAAAGAAAAAAGGAGAATCGAGGGGGATGGATGGTGCGCGGTACTGGATTTGAACCAGTGACCCCCACAATGTCAATGTGATGCTCTACCCCTGAGCTAACCGCGCAATGTGCCTTACGGCGGGCGGAACCTACGACCTGGGCGGCCCGGGGTGCAACCCTATTTTGTCTTGAGTGGACAAAAAAAAGGGAGGTGCCGGAGCACCTCCCTTTTGTAGGACTAGTTAGGGGTGACGAATGGCCCGCTCACGTTGGCGCCGCGGACATTCGTGAAGCTTAGAAGCGACCCTCGGGTCTGACTTCTTAGCGACTTACTTGGCAGCCTTCTTGGCAGCCTTCTTGGCGGCTGGCTTCTTGGCGGCGGCCTTCTTGGCAGGAGCAGCCTTCTTGGCGGCTGGCTTCTTGGCGGCGGCCTTCTTGGCAGGAGCGGCCTTCTTGGCGGCTGGCTTCTTGGCGGCAGCCTTCTTGGCTGGAGCCTTTTTAGCTACTGCCTTCTTGGCGGGAGCCGCCTTCTTGGCGCTGGCGGCCTTCTTCGCAGGGGCAGCCTTCTTCGCAGGGGCAGCCTTCTTCGCAGGGGCAGCCTTCTTCGCAGGGGCGGCCTTCTTCGCTACGGCCTTCTTCGTTGTTTTTGCTTTTGCAGCCATCGGTTTGTGTTGTTCGAGTTTGTGTTCGATGTTTGTTTTCTCTTCCGGTGTCAGTCGGCCGGTGGAGATTAGGTGGATAACCGCCTCGCCGAGACGGTTTCCGAAAGCGTTGGTGACAAACTCACGGGTGGCGCGCCGCAGCGACTCCACCTGAGGGCCTGCCAAGTCGTAAACATCAGCCCGGCCCGAACGGGTCTTCTTTACCAGGCCCTTCTTGGCCAAACTCTGCAACACCGAGAGCGCAGTGGTGTACGCCCGGGTTTTGCCGTCAGGCAGTTGCTCAAGTACGGCGCCCACCGTAGAGGGCCCTTGGTGGCGCAGCACTGAGAGTGCCTGGAGTTCCAAATTCGATGGTTGGGAAGTCATTGCAACTGCGGATCGGGTGCCGAAGCGCCCTAACCAAGTGCGATGAAGCGATCATTTCGTTAGATCGTCAAGATTAGAATTAAACCAAACTTAAATAATATTTGGCGGGTACCGATCGGATAGTTCGGTGATTCGCGGGCGGCCAACAATTGAAGAGTTTAGCGCGCGGCGGGAGAGCTCAGGGCGGGGCGTGCGAGCCCGGGGGAGAGGGATGCCAGAGAGTTCCAGAGAGCTTGATCGGCGGGGTGGCCGTTGAAGAGGATGCGGCCATCACTGGCTACGATGACCATGGTAGGAGCCTCTTGGATGCGCAAGGGGCGGGCGAGGGGTTGGAGCGGGTTGTCGCAAAGCCAGACAGCGGGCGCCTTGGCTGCGTCCTTGGCGACGAGGGCCACGGCGTCGACGACAACCTGGGGATTGGCGTCGGTGATGAGGATAGAGACGACGGGAATACCAGCGGCGGCGAGAGCCTTGGCCGCCACGTTGAAGTCCGGCATGCTGGCTTGCGACTCGGGGCTGAGCGGTGACCAGAAGTGCAGCACGATGGCCTTCTTGTCCTTGAGGAGATTGGCCAGGGTGGTTGGGGCGCCGCCGGACTGGGGCTGCAGAGTCGTCGTCAGATCAAGGCGCAAAGCCGCCATCGCCTCGGTGAGGCGCAGGCGCTCGATGTGGGGGGCGTAGACGGCTGCCTGGCGCGGACTGAGCCAGAACGCCTCGGTGATGTGTTTCTTGAACTCATCGCGCGAGCCGGCTTTGAGAGCTGCGAGCGCCTCGACGTATTCGACGATGGCTTGCCAATCCTCGGCGACAGCGAAGACGGCAGATTCCTCTGGGACGAACGAGTTTCTGCGGCGGCGCAACTCTGGGAGCAGCGCAACCAGGGCGTCGTCGCTGTTGGCGTCAACCTGGTAGAGGAATCGCGCCTCGAGGATGGCCTGCTCGGAGACATGGCCGGCACGCGCGGCGGTGATGGCGCGGTCGAAGGCGGCGGCGTCGCCCCGCTCGGCGAGAAGCGCTTCGGTGGCCAACTCGCGGGTCGAATCGACGGGTGACTGGGCATCCAGCGCGACGAGCGTGGCGAGCAGCAGGACCGCTGCAGCGGGCAGGCGTCGGAGGATACTCATGAAGCAAGCCCGGCGCCGCAGTGTTGGTGCGGCGCCGGGAATTGTTAGTGGGCTGGAATGATGAGCTTCTGGCCGAGGCGGACGTTGTTGTCGGTCGGCGCCATTTTGTTGGCGGCGCGGATGGCGGTCTCCGAGACGCCGAATTTTTTGCTGAAGCCCCAGAGCGTGTCGCGGGGGCCGACGACGACGGTGGTGGCCGCGGCGCCACTGGTCGCCTGGCTTGTGGCGGAGGTCTTGGGGGCGGGCGCTGGCGCTGGTGAGAGGCCGCCATAGATGTCATCGGCGGGCGGCGCAGGGGGCGCGGCGGGGCCGCTGTCCGGAGCGTAGGTGCCGGTTTCCGCGACATCGGGCAGTGGCTGGTAGGGAGCCGGATTGCGGTCGCCGGTGACGGGCGCGGGCGTGGCCGTGCCATAGGCGTCGGGCTGGGGGACGCCATAGGGATTGGAGTCCTGTGCGCCAGTAAGGGGGCTGTTCTGGTTGGAGCAGGCGGCCAACAAGGCGGCCGAGGAAAGGGTGAGGAGCGTGCGGGTCATCATGGCAGGGCGGGTCGGAGTTGTTGTTAGGAAGTTGGAGCGGGTGCGTGGCCATGGGTGATTGTCTGGCCTGAACCATTAACGACAGAATAGGAGGCGATCATTCAAGCAAACTTGGCGCGGAAGCGGAAGAAAGCATCTGCCGCCGCGCTGGTGTGGGCGGCGAGTTGGTCAAGGGATTCACCCCGTGTGGTGGCGATAAATTCCGCGGTGTGGCGGACAAAGGCGGGCTCGTTGCGCTCGCCGCGGTGGGGAACAGGTGCGAGATAGGGGCTGTCGGATTCCAACATCAGGGAACCGGCCGGACAAAGCCGAGCAGCGGCAAGGCAGGCGTCGGCCTTCTTGAATGTGGCCACGCCGCCGATGGAAATCATGCCGCCGAGCTCGAAGATAGCAGCGGCGGATTCGATGGGGCCCGGAAAGCAGTGGAAGACGGCCCTAACGTCGGTTGCGAAATCGCCGTAGATGGCTAGGGCGTCTAATAGGGAGGCGTCCCCTGAGCGGTCACGGGTGTGGATGACAAGGTTGAGGCCGGCGGCGGCGGCGAGTCGGAAATGCTGGCGTAGGAAGGAGCGCTGGCGCTCGCGCAGGGACTCCTCAGTCCAACCGGCAGGGGCTGGGTGGTAGTAGTCGAGGCCGGTCTCGCCAACGGCGGCGACCTCCGGCCGGCAGAGCAGGGGGCTAAGGACATTGGCAAAGTCGTCGGGCGCCTGGTGGACATCGCAGGGATGGATGCCCAGACAGGCGTGGACGCTGGGGAAGGTGGTGGCGAGGTCGAGGTTGGCATCGAAGTCATCCAGAGAAGTGGCCAGGGTAAGGGCGCGGGTGACGCCCTGTTGGGCTGCGCGTTGGAGGATGGCAGCTGGGTCCTCACCGGCGAAGGCGCGGCTGGCGAGGTGGCAGTGCGAGTCGGTGAGCATGCGCGAGTCTATCGGCGAGGCGGCACGGCTTGGCAAGGACGAGGAAAATGTTGGCCAAGGGGTAGCGATGCGGCTATGCCACGGGTCATGAGAATCACGCATTTTTTATTGCCGTTGGGAATGTGCGCCGCGGTGTTGGGCTTCATGCCGGGCGCCATGGCGCAGCAGGAAGCGGCGAAGAGGAAGATTGTGTTAGTCGCGGGCAAGCGCAGCCACGGGGTGGGCGAGCACGAGCACCGGGCGGGCTGCATGCTTTTAGCCGAGTGTCTTAACAAGAGTGGGCTGCCGGTTGAGGCAGTGGTGACCACGGAAGGCTGGCCGCAGGAGGACAGTGTTTTTGACGGCGCGGCGGCGGTGGTGATCTACTCGGACGGCGGCGGAGGCCATCCTGCGATGCGCCATCTGGACAAACTCAAGGAGCTTGCCGACAAGGGCGTTGGCATTGGGGCGATCCACTACGCGGTGGAAGTGCCCAAGGGCAAGGGCGGCGACCTGTTTTTGAATGTGATTGGCGGCTATTTTGAGACCGATTGGTCGGTCAACCCGCATTGGGAAGCGACCTTCAAGCTGCCCGAGCACGCGGTGACGAGCGGCATCAAGGAATTCAAGACCACCGACGAGTGGTACTACCACATGCGCTTCCCGACGGAGATGAAGGGAGTGACGCCGATACTAACTGCGCTGCCGCCCGCGGAAAGCCTCAGCCGTCCGGATGGTGCCCATGAGGGGAACCCTGAAGTGCGCGCCGCGGTGTTGGAGCGCAAGGAGCCGCAGCACGTGATGTGGTTGATGGACCGCAGCAAGGTGGGTGGGGCCGGCCGCGGCTTTGGCTTCACTGGCGGACATTTCCACAAGGGATGGAAAAACGATGACCAGCGCAACTTGGTGCTCAACACGATTGTCTGGATTGCCGGGCTTGAGGTGCCCAAGGGCGGCGTGGTTAGCAAGACGCCAAGCGACGAGGAGATGGAGGCCAACTTGGACCGCTAGGTTGTTAGGCTGCGGGTCATTCCACCACCATTTTTGCCAAGGCGCCCGCGGAATGCCAGCGGGCGCTTTTTTGTTGGCCTAGCGGGGTGGCTGCGCGGAAGTCGCCGGCGGGGGCTGGATGAGCTCGTCGGCGGACTTGAGCAGGGGGTCGACGGTCCAGCGGGTGACGTGGAAGGCGCGGCCGGTGAAGAAAGTGGCGTTCATGTTGAGCTTGGCTTGGAGGTCGCGCAGGCGCTCGGCGAAGGCGGCATCGAGTTGGGCGGCGGCGCCCGGCTGGCGTGCGGCTGGCAGTGTGCCCGAGACGGCGACGGTGAGGAGGTACTCGGCCTCGGCGTTGTCACCGGCGCCTTCCTTGGTGACAGGGGCAAAGGTTAGCTGATAGGTGAGGCCATCGAAGGTTTCGACCACGACGTGGGTCGCGGAGCCGGCTGTGAGCGCTTCAAGATCCGCGGATGCGGCGACATCCTCGAAGCGCGGATTGGCCAGAGTGGTGGCCATGGCGGTCAGCGCGGCGGCGTCAAGGGGCACTTGCGGGTTCTCGGCGAGGGAGAATTTTCCGGTTTCCTCGTCGCGGGTCACGGTCCACGGCTTGAAGTCGGGGCGTCCCGGGCGGGCGAGATGAATCGCACGGATTCTCTCAATCTGGAAAAAACTGTCCTCAAGCCACTCGCGCGGCGAGGCACTTAGTTGCGGGAAGGTGCCGGCGACGGCGTAGACCGCGGTGGGGTCGGCGGCATTGCGGACAAAGCGGCCGGCGGAGCCCATGCCCAGCGGGTCGGCGGCTCCGTCGTCGCCGAGGCGCCTGCCCAACACCACCGTGGCCAGCTCGGCGCCTGCGGCGTCGCGGAACCTCAGGGTGGTGCCGCGGGCCGGCCCGTGGCCGGTAGCCTCAAGGGCAAAGCGGCTGTGGGCGGATGGATCGGCGGGAATCGCCTGGGTGACCTCAAGGGCGGCAAGGGTGCGCAGCAGCGCGGCGATCTTCGGAAACGAGGCCGGATAGTTGCCGCGCTCGCTGACCAACCAGCGGCCGTCGGTGAGCTTCAGGGTGGTCTGCTCGCCCGCGGAACCCAGCTCGATGGTTGCCACCCGGGTGGCGGGGAAATCAGCTAACAAAGTATCCCCGCGCTGGCGGGCGGCCGCCTCGGCCAATGGCGGATGCTCGGAGAGCTTGATGCCGGCCACGGCGAGGCCAAGGGCAACGGCGATGATCCAGAGGGCGATGACCTGGCGGGTGCTCATGGGTTGGAATTAGGGATTGCTAGGGCAGCTCAGCGCGCGCGGGTCAGCGAGCGGCGGCGCAGATAGATGCCAAGGCCAAAGAGCGCGACAAGGGATGGGACGAGGACGACGTTGAGGAGGAACATCCGGGTGGAAAGGGCTTCCTTTTGGCTACGCAGGCCTTTTTGTTCCTCGCGGATGCGGCGGTTGTAGTCGATGCGCTTGGCCTCGAGCTCGCGGACCTCGGCCTCCTGGGCGGCGCTCAGGAAGATCTCCTCGGACTTGCCGCGCTGGGCGCGCAGTTCGTTGAGGCGTTCGATGACCTGCTGCTCGCTTTGCTTGTAGGCGTCGATGGTTCGGCCGTACTCCTGTTCAAAGGCCGCCTCCATCTCCTGGACCACGGTAAAGGGGCGCAGGGTCGACGGGCGGCTGCGCGCGCCGATGAGGTGCTGGGAGCCGACCGCCTGGTCGACGATGTTGAGCAGCAAGCCCGAGTTGCCGTTAGACGGCGCGGCCACCTGCTTGCCGGCGAAATTCTGCACCTGATAGGCGAAGTTGTCATAGAGGAAGTCGACATCGCCGATGAGGAAGACGTTGCCGATGGCGCTGGGCGTGGTGAGCATCTCGGGAGCCTCGGGGAAAGCCGCGGGGAAAGCCGCGGGGAAGCGTCCGGTGAGGTGCAGGGCCAGGTCAAAGGCGCGGCCAGCGGGGCGCAGGGTTGTTATGAGCCCCTGGTCAATCTGGGCGGCGCGCGTGGCGTCGACCACGGCGGCACCCTGCGAGGTGACAAGCAGCGGCGTGGCGGTTAGGCCGGGGGCAAGGCCGTCGCGGGTGAAGCCGCCGGGGAGGATCAGGTAGAGCTGCTGGAGGCCGCGGGTGAGAATGCTGTTAGCCTGGGGCATGGCCTGCGGGGTGAGGGTAAGCAGGCTCACCGCGACGCGGCCGTCGGGTAAAGTGACGCGGTATTTCGGGTCGGCGATGACGCCATCGCTGGCCATGGAGACGCCCCAGGCCTTGAGGAGAGCGGGCAGGCCGGAGGCGGCGGGGATGGGCGGGCCCATCATCGGGTTGTCGCCGCCAAGCATCTGGGCGGCGACGCTGTAGGGGTCAAGGCAGGCGATGACCGTGCCGCCACCGCGCACAAACTGGTCAATGGCGCGCTGCGCGGGCTCGGGCAGGTCGGTCGGGTGGATGAGCAGCAGCACCTTGATCTCGGCCGGGTCAATCGCGCTGACCGACTCGTCAAGCTCGCGCACGGTGAAGGCCTGCGCGAGCTGTTGATAGATCATCCACGCAGCGCTCGGCGCGGCACCGGGAACCGCCGCGGCCCGGCCGGAGAGCGGCAGGCTGGAGAGCAGGGCGAGGACCGGCTTGTTAGGTTGGGTCACCTCTGCGATGGCGCGGGCGATGTAGTACTCGAGCATCGTCTCGTCGTTAGGATCGAGGAAGGGGATGACTGAGGTGCGCTCGAGGGAGGTGACGGCGAGGCCAAAGAAGAAGTTGTCGTCCTGGGTGAGGCGCTGGCCGCTGATGCCGTCGAGCTTGGCGGCGTCCTCGGCGTCGGTGTCGGGCTGTGGGTCGAGGTTTTCGATCTGGAGGCGGCCGTGGGTGAGGGCGGCGTATTCGCGCAGGAGGTCGTCGACGCGGCGCATGTGGAGGCGGAACTCGCGCGGGATGAACTCCGACTTGCGCGTCGCATAGTAGCGGATCTTCACCGGTGCCTGCAGCTCGGCGAGGATCGCGCGGGTGCCCGGCGAGAGGGTGTGGAGGTGGTTTTCGGTGAAGTCGATGCCCTTGTGGCCAAGCAGGGTGAGCGCGGCGAGCCAGTTGGCCAGCAGCGCAATGGCCACAAGGGCGGCGATCCCGAGGGCGGCGCGGCCGGCGGGATGCGGGGATCGTGTGGATTTGCTCATGCGCGGAAGTTAGAAATGGCTAGGCGCGGCGCGCGGAGAGGATGGCGCTGGTTCCCAACAGGCAGGCGGTGATAGTGGTGGCAAACCAGACCATGTCCTGGACGCGGAACATCCCGCGGACCATCCAGCGGAAGTGGTCCCAGACGCCGACGGAGACGAGCAACTCGGCGACGGATTCATTGGTCGACTTGGCGAGCTCGCGGATGAGGTCGTCGTAGCCGCAGAGGACCATGAAGATGCACAGGGCAATCGAAACGATGAGGCAGACGACCTGATCGCGGGTGCAGGCGGAGACGAGCATGGTGACGGCCAAAAACGAGGCGCAGACGAGAAAGCTGCCGAGGTAGCCGGAAAGGATGGCGCCGTTGTCGGGGTCGCCGAGGTAGTTGACGCTCAGGACGATGGGGAAGGTCAGCGAAAGCGCGACAAGCCACACGAGGGCGGCGGCTAGGAACTTCCCGCAGATGGCGCTCCACAGCGAGGTGGGCATGGTGGCAAGCAGCTCGAGGGTGCCGTTGCGCTGTTCGTCAGTCCACAGGCGCATGGCCACGGCGGGGGCGAGGAACATGAAAAGCAACGGGTGCCAGAAGAAGAATGGCCACTCAAGGTTGGCGTCCCCGGCGCGCATGAAGCGCCCAAAGGTGAAGGCCAGCCCGAGGGAGAGGACCAGGAAGATGAAAAGGATCGCGTAGGCCGTCGGCTGGCTGAAGTAGCTTGCCGTCTCGCGCTTGAAGATCGTCCAGGTGGTTCTCATGCCGGTTGTTATCGGGTGCTAGCCGCTGCGGCTGCGCCGGCGTCCCGGGTGGTTAGCTGGCGGAACAGGTCGGTTAGGGAGCCTGTCGGCGACTGTGAGCGCAGCTCTGCGGGCGAGCCGTCGATGAGGATTTTCCCGCGGTCGACGATAACCGCGCGGGTGCAGGCGGCGTCGACCTCCTCAAGGATGTGGGTGGAGAAGATGATGGCCTTGGTTTTTCCGAGGCGGGCGATGAGCTGGCGGACCTCGTGTTTCTGGTTCGGGTCAAGGCCATCGGTGGGTTCATCGAGGATGAGGACCTCCGGATCATGGAGGATGGCCTGGGCCAGGCAGGTGCGGTGGCGGTAGCCCTTGGACAGGGTGTCAATGGCCTGGGTGGCCACCGGGCCCAGGAAGCAGGTGTCGATCGAGCGCTCAATGGCCTCGCGCAGGGCGCAGCCGCGCAGGCCGCGCATCTGGCCGCAGAACTTGAGGAAGCCGCGGACGCTCATGTCCTGATAGAGCGGGGCGCTTTCCGGCAGGTAGCCGATCTTCGCCTTGGCCGCGGCCGGGGAGTCCAACATTGAGATCCCGCCGATGTGGACGTCCCCCGAGCTGGGTGGCAAAAAACCCGTGATCATGCGCATCGTCGTTGACTTGCCAGCCCCGTTGGGACCCAAAAAGCCAAGTACCTCGCCGGCCCTGACCGTGAAGCTGAGTCCGGCGACGGCGGTCTTGGAGCCGAATTTTTTTGTTAGTTCGGTGGCGGCAATCATGGGGCGGGAACATCCATAGGGTGTCCAATGGGTGTTAGCGACGCAAACAGCGGGGCGTGTTTGAGAAAGCGGGGTAGCGAGGAGTGACTTGAGGCGCCATCCGGCGACGGCGGGCGCAGGGACTTGAGGCGGGCGAAATCCGCGCAAATCCGCGGGTCAGGAAACCTTGCCAAGCTGGGCCGGCCCTTGGAAGCTGCCGGGGCGGTGCCCGAAAGCCGGCGTATGAGGCCTCGAAATCTCCGATGAGCAGAAAAGACCACCAGATGAGCAGGTTCATGAGCCTGGTGTTAAGACATGATCCGGGCTCCATCGGCCTGACTCTTGATGAAAATGGCTGGGCGTCGGTCGAGAAATTGATCGAGTGCATGAATCAACACGGCCGGAAGGTGGACCGGAAAATGATCCAGAGCGTCGTCGAGAGCAGTGACAAACAACGCTTCCGGATTTCCGACGATGGGCTTCTCATCCGGGCCAATCAGGGGCATTCGTTGGCCATCGAGCTGAGGCTAACAGCAAAGTCTCCGCCCAAGTGGCTGTATCATGGCACCGCGGCGAAATCCATGGCGGCCATTGAGCGGGAGGGGTTGCGCAAGCAATCGCGGCAACATGTCCACCTCAGCGCGGATCAAGTGACGGCCAGAAAAGCCGGTGCCCGCCACGGGAAGCCGGTGGTTCTGGTCGTCATGGCCGAGGTGATGGCGGACCATGGACATCAGTTCTCTCTTGCCGAAAACGGCGTCTGGCTAACCGACCATGTGCCTCCGGACTACCTGCATCAGCGGCTGGTTTGAAGGCCTGAAGCCGGCACACTTGCGACCCTCGAGCTCTCGATACGAAGCAACTTTAGCGGCCGCGGTTGGTGGAGCGGCGGGCGCCGCGGGCGGCGGGTCGTCCGGCGTTGGATCCGCCGCCACGCTGTTGCTGGCCGGCATCCGGGCGGCGGGGAGGGCGCACGGAGTTGTCGTTGGCGGGAGCGGCAGCGGAGTAGTTGAAGTCCGTGGCGGTGACGCGCGGGATGGCGCGGCCAATGAAGCGCTCGAGGACCTTGAGGAGATCGTGCTCGTCCTCGCCGATGAAGGAGATGGCGTCGCCGGTGGCCTCGGCGCGGCCGGTGCGGCCGATGCGGTGGATGTAGTCGTCGGTGGTTTTCGGGAAGTCGTAGTTGATGACGTGGGAGATGCCGTCGACGTCGATGCCGCGCGCGGCGATGTCGGTGGCGACCAGGACGCGGATTTTGCCTTCCTTGAAGTCGTTGAGGGCACGGAGGCGCTGCGGCTGGGAGCGGTTGCCGTGGATGGCCGCGGCAGTGATCCCCTCGCGGGCGAGCTTGCGGGTGATGCGGTCCGCGCCATGCTTGGTGCGGCTGAAGACGAGGACGCTCTCGAGCTCGGCGCTCTTGAGCAAGTGGCTCAGAAGGTTGCTCTTAAGGTGGCGGGGGACCTCGTAGACTGACTGCGTGACGGTGTCCGCGGTGCGGGTGCGGTTGCCGATGGCGACGGTTTCCGGCTTGGTGAGGAACTCTGCGGAGATTTTCTCGATTTCCGGCGAGAGCGTGGCGGAAAATAGAAGGGTCTGGCGCTGCTTGGGCAAGCCTTTGACAATCTGGCGGATCGGCGGGAGGAAGCCCATGTCGAGCATGCGGTCGGCTTCGTCGAGGACAAGGAAGGCAAGCTTCTGGAACTGGTGGTGGCCCTGGCCCATCAGGTCGATGAGGCGCCCCGGGGTGGCAATGACGATGTCCGCGCCGGAGCGCAGCGCCTCGATCTGCGGTCGCTCGCCGACGCCGCCAAAGACCGTGGCGATGCGTAGTTTGAGGTGCTTGCCGTAGGCGCGGATGTTTTCCTCGATCTGGACGACAAGCTCGCGGGTCGGGGCCAAAATCAGCGCGCGGGTGACTTTCGGGCCGCCGCCGGAGGTGATTTCCGCCAGGCGCGAGAGCAGCGGCAGGGTGAAGGCGGCCGTCTTGCCCGTCCCGGTTTGGGCCACGCCAATGACGTCCTTGCCTGCAAGGATCTTAGGAATGGCACCCGCCTGAATCGGCGTCGGTGTGGTGTAGCCGGTTTCCTCGACGGCCTTGGCAATCAGGGGATCTAGATGAAGTGCGCGAAAGGGCATGCGGCCCGTGTGACGGCGATTGCAGAGAAAAGCACGCCTGAAATGGAAATTTCTCCCACACGGGGAGCCAGCGGGGATCGCCGCTGGTGCCGCAGGTGGAGTGTGGCGCAGCTCGCGCTTCCGTTGACAATCCGCTTGGGCCCCCCAGAATGCGGGTGCGAATGAGCCGATTTGAAGCCCGCCAACTTTCCTGCGCATGGATCCCATGGGTCATTGCGGTGGTGGCCATGTTGGGCTTGAACGGATTGGCTCCTGAGTTGGCCGTCTCAATGCGGAAAGCCGCGGCGGATGAAATCAAGTCCTCGCAGATGGCCCATCCGGCGCATCTTGCCGGGCGGGCTTTGAATTTTCCGATCTCGTCAGACCCGTCCCCGTTTGGGACTGGGCTCATCAGCCCGCCCGGATTTTTCCTGGGGATTGAGGGCAGCGGGGAACGGCCGGTCGTTGAGGTCCTCGCCGGGGCTGGCCATGGCCGTGCGCCGCCGGTGGCTTTGGTTTCCTGACTGCGAGTCTCCCTTTTGGCGCGGCGGCCGGCTTCGGCGCCGTCTGCTGCAGTCGCCCAGGATTCAATTCGAGCCTCTGGGGAAACCCAGCGTGACGATTTCCCGCAGTGTTTGGCGAAGCTGCGCCCAGCTAACAGCCTGCCCCGTGGCAGGCATCCCTTCCAACCCTTCCTATTGATGAACATGCATAGATTTTCCTCCGGCCCTCCAGCCGATTCCCTCCGCAGCGATTCCGCGGCCGCCACCCTCAACCTGCGCCACCGATCATGATCAACTGGCTCTTTCCCAAAATCCTCGGTGGCAAGAACGAGCGCGAGCTGAGCCGCATCCGGCCAACCGTCGCCCGCGTCAACGAGATCGAAGCCGCGCTGCAACTCGAGCCTGCGGAGAAACTCCTCCAGCTCACTGCCGAGTGGCAGCGCCATCTCGCACGCTACCACCCGCTCAATGCCCCGCCCAAACTGGCGCTCGAGCAGATGGACGCGGCGGAATTGGCGGCCGCGGCGGAGTCGGTCGAGACCCGGCTGTCCCTGCTGCGCAAGGAGTTCCCGTCCTTGCCGCGGGACGTTGCGGCAACCGTGGAGTCCATCGAGGCCGCCAAAGCCGCCTTCCATCACGTTGAGGCGCGCTTCGGAAAATCCCGCGCCCGCTATCTGGAAAACATCCTCCCCGACGCCTACGCGGTGGTCAAAAACGCCGCCCGGCGCCTGTCCGGCAGCGATGTCCTCGTCAGCGGCCACCCCGTGAAATGGGACATGGTCCATTTCGACGTCCAGATCATGGGCGGCATCGCCGTCCACCGCGGAATGATCGCCGAAATGCAGACCGGCGAGGGCAAGACCCTCGTCGCCACCCTGCCGGTCTATCTGAACGCCCTAACCGGGCTCGGCGTGCACGTGGTCACCGTCAACGACTATCTAGCCAAACGCGACTCGGAGTGGATGGGTGCGCTCCTGCAGTCGTTAGGCCTCTCTATCGGTTGCATCCGCAACCAGATGCCGCCCTCGCAGCGCCGTCTCGCCTACGCCTGCGACATCACCTACGGCACCAACTCCGAGTTCGGCTTCGACTATCTGCGCGACAACGGCACGGCCACCACCAAGGACGAACAAGTCCAGCGCGGCCATTACCTGGCCATCATTGACGAGGTCGACTCCGTCCTCATCGACGATGCCCGCACGCCCCTCATCATCACCGGCGAGGCGACCCGCGACACCGACGAGTTTCAAACCCTCAAGCCCATCGTCGAGCAACTCGTCAAACGCCAGACCGAGCTCTGCAACCAGTTCGCCGCCGAGGCCAAGCGCCTGCTGGAGGCGGGCGACTCCGCGGCCGCCGGCCTGACCATCTTCAAGCTCAAGCTCGGCCAGCCGCGCAACCGCCAGTTCCTGCGCTTCATGGAGGACCCCGAACTGCGCCGCCTCGTGGAGAAGACCGAGCTTTCCTCGCGCCATGGCCCGTTCCAGAAGGAAATCTTCAAGCTCAAGGAGGAGTTGTTCTTTGTCATCGATGAAAAAGGCCACGACGCCGAACTGATGGAAAAGGGCCGCGCCTGCCTGTCCCCCGGAGACCCCGAGGCCTTCACCCTCCCCGATATCGCCGCGCTCCTCGCCGCCGTCGACTCCACGCCGGATCTTTCACCCGAGCGGCGCGCCGCCGCCAAGCGCGACGTCCACACCCACACCCAGGATCAGGCGGCCAGGATCCACGGCATCGCCCAACTGTTAAAGGCCTACTGCCTCTACGAGCGGGACGTCCACTACGTTGTTAGGGACGGCAAGGTCACCATCATCGACGAGAGCACGGGGCGCGAGATGGCCGGCCGGCGGTGGTCCGACGGGCTGCACCAGGCGGTGGAGGCCAAGGAGAAGGTGTCCATTGAGAAGGAGAGCCAGACCTTTGCGACCATCACGATCCAGAATTACTTCCGGCTCTATGAGAAGCTTGCGGGCATGACCGGCACGGCCGAGACCGAGGCGGCCGAGTTCCAGCAGACCTATCAGCTAGACGTGCTGCCGCTGCCGACCAACGCGCCTAACATCCGTGTGGATGAGAACGACCAGGTTTTCAAGACGCGGCGGGAGAAGTTCAACGCGGTGATTGACCGGATTGGGCGCGCGCACGCCAACGGCCAGCCGGTGCTGGTGGGGACCGCCTCGGTGGAATCCTCCGAGACGCTTTCGCGCCTGCTCAAGCGGGCCAAGATTGGCCACTCGGTGCTCAACGCGAAGTTTCACGAACAGGAGGCCGACATCGTGGCCTTGGCCGGAGAGCGCGGCGCGGTGACGGTGTCGACCAACATGGCGGGCCGCGGCACGGACATCAAACTCGGCGCCGGGGTGGCGGCGCTGGGCGGGCTGCTAGTGATTGGCACCGAGCGGCATCCGTCGCGGCGGGTGGACCGTCAGCTGCGCGGCCGCTGTGCCCGGCAGGGGGATCCAGGGAGTTCGCAGTTCTTCATTTCCCTGGAGGACGACCTGATGCGCAACCATGCCTCGCCCGAGCAGATGGCCGGGATGGTTGAACAGGCGCAGAGGTCGGGCCGCTCCTCGTCGCTTGGCGCGCTGGTTGAAGATGCCCAGCGCCAGGTCGAGCAGAGGGATTTCAAGTCGCGCAAGCGGGTGTTGGATTTTGACGACGTGACCAACCTGCAGCGCGAAATCATCTACTCGTTTCGCAACGAGGTGCTCGGGACCGAGGACACGCACAAGCTCGTCGAGGAGATCGTGGGGGACACCGTTCCAACAAAAGTACAGGAGCATTTCTCCGAGGATCCGAGCCAACTGCTGCACTGGATCCACGCGAGGCTTGCGGTTCCGGTGAGTGCGGCGGATCTAAGCAACCGGAGTGCGGAGTCGATCGCCGCACTGGTGGTGGAAAGGCTGTTGGACGATTACGCGGCGAGGGTGGAGGGGATTCCGGGCGAGGTGCTCGTTGCGGAGGAGCGGCGGGCGGTGTTAGGTGCGATCGACCGGCACTGGCAGGAGCACCTCAGCGACCTCGACGAGTTGCGCGAAGGCGTCTATCTGCGTGCCCAAGGCCAGAAGGACCCGCTGGTGGAATACAAGAATGAAGCCTTCGGACTGTTTACCACTTTGATGGGCTCCATCAAACAGGAGGCGCTTGAAAGCCTCATGCGCACAGCGGTCAACCTCGAGGCGTTCCTTGCCCAGTACCAGGGAGAGCGGCCCGGCGAGGGCCTGCGCGAGCTCAGGCAGCCAAGCAAGCCGGCGGTGGCTCGCGGGGCGCCCCCGCGCAACGCCACCTGCACCTGTGGATCGGGGAAAAAGTTCAAGCAATGCTGCGGGCGCTTCGGGTGATTGCCCACTGTGGCCGCCACTCCGGGGAGAAACGGTGCCCGCAAGCGGCTGATCAAGCGGGTGATTTTGGTTCCTCATCGCGCGCCCCAACAATGAGCGAGGTGATGATGCCGGTGGCCAAGATGGCAAGGATGACGGCCAGGACTGTCAGGTTGAACGAGTCTCCCAACCACAGCTTGAGCCACTTGGCGGCGAGCATTTTCACGCCTACGAGCACCAGGATGATCGACAGGGCGGGCTTGAGGTAACGGAACTTGGTGATCAAGCCGGCGAGGGCGAAGTACAGCGAGCGCAGGCCAAGGATGGCGAACACGTTGCTGGTGAACACCAGGAAGGGGTCCGCGGTGATCGCGAAAACCGCCGGAATCGAGTCGACGGCAAAGATCAAATCCGTCACCTCCACCAGGATGAGGGCCACGGCCAAGGGCGTGAGCAGCCATTTGCCCGCTGCGGCGGCCTGCACCACTGGATCGGCCTTCGCGACGCAGCCGGGCTCGGCCGCCTCGCATGAGGCGTTGCTGCCCGCCCTGACAAGAAAGTGCTGGCCATGGAATTCCTTGGTGACGGGGAAGAACTTGCGGATCCAGCGGACCACCGAGTTGTCCTCCGGATGCTCCTCTTTTTCCTTCATCACGAGCATCTTTATCCCCGTGAAAATCAGGAAGGCGCCGAAAACATAGAGAATCGAATGGAAGTTCTGCACCAGCACCGCTCCGAGGCCGATCATGCCACCGCGCATCACGAGGGCTCCCAAAATCCCCCAGAACAGCACCCGGTGCTGATAGCGGGGCGGCACCGCGAGCGAGCTGAAGACCATCGCGATGACGAAGATGTTATCCACGCTCAACGACTTCTCCACGATGTAGGCGGTCAGGTACTTGGTGGCTGCGAGCTTGCCGGTGTTGATCACCTTGTCCACGGCATCCACCGAGTTGCCCAAGTCAAACCAGTGCAGCTCATAGGCGAAATAGATCAGGACCGAGAATGAAAGCCCCAGGGTGATCCAGACCCCTGACCAAGCCAGCGACTCCTTGAAACCAACAATGTGGGACTTCCGGTGAAACACCCCCAGATCAAGTGCCAGCATCCCAAACACAAACCCTATGAAAATCATCCACGCCCAAATCATTGGCGGGTTATGCGGCGATCCCTTTCCCCCGGCGATTAGAAAGATCGCCAATTATTCCCCTTCCGCTGGCCAAGGACCTCAATACGCCGATGCGGAGGCCACGAGTTTCAAGCGAGTGGCGCCGCGGCCGCGCCCGAAAAGGGAGGGAAGATGGAAAAGGGTCAGACCTTGGGACGAGGAAGTGCCTTAGGGAGAGGAAGTGGAATCAAATGGGCCGGACCCACGCGGCTGCGGCTGTGCGGAGGGGAGGTCGGACCTTGAGAAGCGAAAAGGGAGGTGGGAGGTCAGACCTTTAGAAATGGAAGAAAGGGAGGTGGGAGGTCAGACCTTTAGAAGTGGAAGCGCCTAACGGAGAGGAAGCGGCTGCGGCTATGCGGACGCCAAAGGGCCTTAGGGACAAACATTGGCCCTGATCGGACGGTGCGGCGGCGGCGGCCGCGCCGGGGAAGGGGAAGAAAAGTTGCAACCAGCGGCGGCTGAGGCGGTTTGTCTTGGTGGGCCGCGCTGCGTTGGCCACCAACCCCGAGATTTATGCAATCAACGAGCGAATGGACCCTTGCGCAGGCGGCGCACTTGCTTAACCGTGCGGGGTTTGGCGGCACGCCTACGGAGATCCACGCGCTCCACGCGATGGGGCGGGTCAAGGCACTGGCGTTCCTGATGGATGCGGAGGACAAGCCGGGGAGTTTTCCGCCGCCGGCATGGACGGCCATGGAGGGGCGCCGCGAACAACTCGCCGAGAGCCGTGGCGGCGCGCAAAAGCGCATCGCCATGGCAGGGATGGACGAGGCGGCGCGCGAGAAGCTGCGCAAGGAGATCCGCCGCGCGGCCGTCAGGGAGCAGCGCGACCAGGTCGACGAGCTGCGCACGTGGTGGCTTACCCGGATGTGCCAGACCCAGGCGCCGCTGCGCGAGAAAATGACGTTTTTCTGGCATGACCACTTTGCCTGCAGCGTCCAGAAAGTCCGCCTGTCATGGCTGATGTACGACCAGAACGAATTGTTCCGGCGCCACGCCTTGGGGAATTTCAAGACCCTGACCAAGGCCGTCGCCAAGGATCCGGCGATGATGATCTTCCTCGACACGATCGGCTCGCGCGCTGCCAAGCCGAACGAAAACTTCGCCCGCGAGCTCATGGAGCTCTTCACCCTCGGCGAGGGCCACTACTCCGAGGCCGATATCAAGCAGGCCGCCCTGGCGTTCACCGGCTTCCAGTTGGACAAGGCCAGCGGCCAAGTCTCGAAAAACCGCGGCCAGGCCAACACCACCGAGATCACCGTGCTTGGCGAGACGGGCAAGTTCGACTCCGACGGAATCGTCGAGGTGATCTTCCGCCAGCCGCGCTGCGCCGTGTTTTTAACTGAAAAGCTGTGGGACTACTTCGCGGCCACGCCGGCGCCGGCGGGGCTGATAGACCGCTTGGCGGCCACCTTGCGCGCGGGCGACTACGAGGTCGCACCGGTGCTGCGCGAGATGTTTGGCAGCGCGGAGTTCAACGCGGCGGAAGTGGTGCGCACGCGCATCAAGAGCCCGGTTGAGTACCTCGTGCAGATGCTGCGCGAGCTTGAGGTGGCCGAGCCGCCGGGGCGCTACATGGAAACGGCTTTGGCGGAGATGGGCCAGGTGCCGTTCTTGCCGCCCAACGTGGCGGGCTGGGACTGGGGCCGCGGGTGGATCAATACCAATACCTTGCTGAGCCGCTACAGCGTCGCCGGGGTGATCAGCACCGGCGGCGAGGCGGCCCGCAACATGGAGCGCAAGATGCGCGCCGCCAAGGTGGCCGGCCCGGACTTCGCCAAGATCGCCCCCGCCGAGCTGCGCGAGTCGCCCGCCAAGCTCGTCGCCGACCTGTGCTTCCGGTTTTTCCAGGCACCCGTGCCGGACAAGGAGCGCGAGGCGTTTGAGGCCTACGCCATGGTGAAGCTCGGAACGAGCTTCACCGACCGCGAGCTTGCCGAGCTTGTCCACCTGATGATGAGCACCCCGCACTACCAGCTAAGCTAACTTCTGCTATTGTTATGAGCGACTTCCTGAAAACCCGGCGCGAGTTTCTGCGCACCACGATGTTAGGCGCCTCGGCCGCCTGGAGCATTCCGAGCTTTGTGGGCCGCACGTT
>JBILQA010000164.1:0-6708 GCA_044373535.1 Akkermansiaceae bacterium
AAAACGTTTCAAAGTGACTGGCACGGGGAAGATTCTGCGCCGGAAGCAAGGGGCACGCCACATTCTTCAGAAGAAGAGCAGCAAGCGGAAACGCGCGCTGGGGCAAGCCACCACTGTTTCCCGCGCAGATATGAAAGCTGTCAAAGCCAACCTTCCCTTCGCCTAACCATCGAGAACCGGCGCCTACCACGCCACCGCCCGCGAGTCGGGCGGCCTTCACGCAGCCTTCCCGCCCCGGCGGGATAAGATCGGACGAGACTGCGGGAGGAATTTACTAACAACAGTCCGCTCAGAGAAAAACAAACATGCCACGTGCCACTAACCGCCCGGCGAGCCGCAAGCGCCGGAAACGTATCCTCCTTCGCGCCAAGGGCTTCCGCGGGTTCCGCTCGAAGCTCTACCGCTACGCCAAGGACGCCGTCTACAAAGCCCGCCAGTACGAGTACCGCGACCGCAAGAAGCGCAAGGGTCAGTTCCGGCGTCTCTGGATCCAGCGCATCAGCGCCGGTGTCCGCGCCCAGGGGATCACCTACAGCCGCTTCATGGAAGGCCTCAAAGTCACCGGGATCGAGGTGGATCGCAAGATCCTCGCCGACCTCGCCGTGAACGACATCGCCTCGTTCAACGCGATTGTCGCCCAGGCCAAAGCCGGATTGGAAAAGAAGTCGGCTGCCTAAGCCGCGGGATTTTCCAACCAGACCCTTCACCCCATGGCCGCGGAGACTCGTCTCCCCGGCCATGTTTTTCTTTATCCCACAAGCCATTCCGGCTATTTCCCGCCCCACCCGATGCAGCAGCAACTCGAAACCATCCAGGCCGAGGCCCTCACGGCCATCGCCGCCGCCAATGACCAACGCAGCCTCGAGGAGGTGCGGGTGAGCTTCCTTGGCAAAAAGGGCGCGGTGACTCTCGCCGCCGCGGGGATCAAGGACATCCCCAACGAGCAGAGGCCGGCCTTTGGCCAGTGGCTCAATGCCGCGCGCCAGGCGGTGACGGCGGCTCTGGATGCCAAGACCGCCACCCTGCAGCAGGCGGCCGACGCGCGGGCGTTCCAACAGATAGATCCGACCCTGCCGGCGCGCGAGTTGCATACCGGAGCGCTGCATCCGCTGACGCAGATCCGCGACGAGGCGATTGGCATCTTGCGGCGCATGGGCTTTGCCTTGGCCGAAGGGCCCGAGATTGAGGACGAGTTCCATTGCTTTGACGCGCTCAACACGCCGGCCGACCACCCGGCGCGCAACGAGAAGGACACGTTTTATTTTGATTCCGGCAAGCTGCTGCGCACCCACACGTCCACCGTGCAGGTGCGCACGATGGAGCGCCAAGCGCCGCCGGTGCGCATCATCGCGCCGGGGTCGGCCTACCGGCGCGACGAAATTGACGCGACCCACCTATCGGTCTTCAACCAGTTAGAAGGTTTGTACGTGAACCAGGACGTCTCGCTGGGCGACCTGAAGGGGACCTTGGAGTACTTTTTCCGAGCGATGTTTGGCACGGCCACGGAAGTGCGCTTCCGTCCGCACTTCTTTCCCTTCACCGAGCCGAGCTTTGAGATCGACATCAAGCTTCACGCGGTGGGCCAGAAGCCGCGGTGGATCGAGGTCGCAGGTTGCGGCATGGTTGATCCGGCGGTGTTCACCGCGATCTGCAGCAGCCGCGGCGACGCAGCCTTCAGCCCGGATGGCGTGACCGGCTTTGCCTTTGGCATGGGCCTCGACCGCTTGGCGATGATCCGCTGGGGCATCAAGGACATCCGCCTGCTCATCGAAAACGACGCGCGCTTCCTTGCCCAGTTCGCCTGAGGCCCACGCAGCCACTTAACCAACCGCCTTCCCGATGAACGTTTCCCTCAACTGGCTCTCCGACCACCTTGATCTCTCCGACCACGACGCGGAGGCCTTAGACAGGCTGCTAACCTTCGCCGGGGTGGAGGTTGAAGGTGTCGAGCAGCGCGGGATCAGCGATGCGCACGTCGTGGTGGCGCGCGTCGAGTCGGCCGTGCAGCACCCCGACGCGGACCGCCTGAAGGTTTGCATGGTCGATGCCGGCGAGGGATCCCTGCGCCAGATCGTCTGCGGGGCGCAGAACTACCAAGTCGGCGACAAGGTCCCCTGCGCCCTGCCCGGCGCGGTGCTGCCGGGGGACTTCACGATCAAGGAGGGCAAGCTGCGCGGCGTCGACTCGCGCGGCATGCTCTGCAGTGCGAGCGAGATCGGGCTAACTGATGGAGCCGACGGGCTGATGATTCTCCCGCCCGACGCGCCGGTGGGCACGCCGCTGCGCGAGCTTTTCGATGCCGACACGCTGTTTGAGGTGGAGATCACGCCTAATCGGCCCGACCTTTTAAGCCACACCGGGATGGCCCGCGAGCTGGCCGCACTGACCGGCAAGCCGCGCAAGGCGCGCGAGATTCCCACCGCGGCGACCACGCAAGCGGGCGAGTTCATCCAGCTTGAGGCGCAGGCGGCATGCCCGTTCTACACTGCAGTGAGGATCAACGGGGTCAGTGTTGGAGAAAGCCCCGCGTGGCTCAAGGAGAAGCTCGTGTCCATCGGGCTACGGCCGATCAACAACATTGTCGACGTGACCAACTACGTGCTCCACGAGCTTGGCCAGCCGCTGCACGCCTTCGACCTAGCCAAGGTCAGCGGCGGCATCTGCGTGCGCCACGCCAGGGACGGCGAGGGGTTTGTGGCTCTGGACGGCTTGCAGCACAGCCTAACAACCGAGGACCTCGTCATCGCCGACCAGTCCGGCACCGCGCTGGCAATCGCCGGGGTGATGGGGGGGCAGGACTCCGGGGTGGGCGTCGGCACGGCCAACATTTTGTTGGAGTCGGCGTGGTTTGCGACCACGGGGATCCGCCGGACCTCGCGGCGGCTGGGGATTTCCTCGGACTCGTCGTACCGCTACGAGCGCGGGGTGGATCCCGGGATGGTGTTACCGGCCTCGGCCTTTGCCGCGGCGCTCATCGTGGAGATTGCCGGAGGAACCATCGATGGAGCTACCCAGGTTGCCGGTGCGGCGCCGCAAATCACCGGTCCGGTGGCGCTGGATGAAGCGCGCCTCGACCAACTCATGGGCGGCTGCCTGCCGCTTGCAGAGGCGGAGGGCATCCTCACCCGCCTTGGCCTGGCCAAGCGGGCGGATGGCCGCTGGGATATCCCAAGCTACCGCGCGGACCTGCAGCGCCATATCGACCTCGTCGAGGAGATTGCCCGGGTCCATGGCCTTGACAAGGTCCCTTCGCGCCAGGTGGCCTGGTTCTCCGAGGAGAGCGAGGTGGATTCCACCTACGACTTCGAAATGGCCCTGCGCCGCCGCTTGGTGGCCCTGGGGTTTTACGAGGCGCAGACGATCAAGCTGATTGCCGAGGCACAACTGGTCGATGCGCTGCCGCTGCGTCCGCTGCTAGACGGGGATGTTATCCGGGTGCGCCTGCCGCTGAGCGAGGACCACTCGGTGATGCGGCCAAGCCTGGTACCGGGGCTTGTGGCGACCGCGGCGCGCAACGTGCGCCAGGGGGCCAACTCGCTGCGCTTCTTTGAGCTGGGCCGCCAGTACCGCAATGCCGGCGGCGGCAAGGCCATGGACATCGAGGGAGATTCCCTTGCCCTTTTGGTCTCGGGACCGGCAGACCCGGCCTCGTGGAGCAACGCCCGGCCGCGGCCCGTGGATGTCTACGACCTCAAGGGGGTCATTGCCGCGCTGCTGCCGGGCAAAACCATCCAGCTAGCCCCGCGCGAGCGCAGCGGCTTTGCCCTTGGCGCGGACATCCAAGCCGATGGCCAACCGATTGGCACCTTTGCCGCGCTGAGCCCGGCGCGCTGCCGCGAGCTTGATTTCGCCGCGCCGGTTTTTGTCGCCGAGCTTGACCTGGCGCGCATGCGCAAGCTGGCGGCTGCGCTCGGGTTTGTTAGGGAGCTTCCGCAGTTTCCCGGCTCGACACGTGACGCGGCCCTCGAGATGGACGCCAAACTGGCCAACAGCGAGATCGAGAAGGCCTTCGCCAAGATCAAGGAGCCGCTCCTCGCAGGGGTCGTATGCTTTGACGTGTTCACCGACCCGAGCGGCGAGCGCTTGGCGGCGGACCGCAAGTCGCTGGCCTACACGCTGAGTTACCGGAGTCCGGAGCGCACGCTGACCTCCCAGGAGGTGGACGCCGCCCACGCGAGGGTCTGCGAGGCGCTGAAAAAGGCGGCTCCAGTTAGTTTCCGCTAGGGCCAGGCCGGCCGCTGAGCTTGGCGGTCATCTCGGCCAAGGCGCTTATGACTTGGCGGACCTTGGCGCGGGCAGCCTGGTCGGTTAGGCGGCCGGCCGCGTCGAACTTTTCATAGGCGGAGCCAAGGGCAAATTGGGTGGGAACAACGGTTACGCCGATGTTTTGGAAAATCTCGCGCAGGTGGAAAAGCCCGCGCAGGCCACCAAGGGCGCTGGGCGAAGCGGCAAGCAGGCCGGCGGTCTTGCCGCGGTAGGCTGAAAGCTCGGGTTCGTCCTCGCGCTCGGATCGGCTCACCCAGTCGAGGGTGTTTTTGAGCAGCGGGGTGATGGAGGAATTGTATTCCGGGGCGGCGATGAGCAGGGCATCCGCGGCGGTAAAAAGCGCCTTAAGGCGCTTGGCGTTTTCCGGCAAGCCGGCGCTTTCCTCCAAGTCGCCATGGTAAAGGGGCAGCGGAAAGTCCCCAAGCTCAAGCAACTCAACAGTGATTCCGGCTCCGGCGGCGATTTCCACGGCCGCGTGAATCAGCTTCCGGTTGACTGACTCCCGGCGCGCACTTCCCGCCATGGCAATGATCTTTGGCATATCCGGCCAACATCCAACAACTCGGCGGCTCTGCAACTGGTTTGGTCCGCGGCCTCCCTGTTAGTCGCTCGGCGCTCGGCGAGCCCGACAGGCGGCAAGCGATGCTTTCCCGGATTGCATTTCATGCCGGGCCATGGACTATTGGGACATGATTCGCCGTTGCAGCCCCCTCCTTGCCGTGGTCTTTGGTCTCAGTTGCTTGCCGGCGCAGGCACAGGATGAGAAGTCCGCCCCAACTGCGTCGCCCACCGCCCCAACTGCGTCACCCACTGCCCCAACTACCGAGCCCGCGGCGATCCCCGCTGCGCCTGCACCGGTGCAAGCTCCAGCAGTCGACGCGCCACCCGCGCCGTTGGCGACGGGAGTCACGCCCGAGCCGCCCGCAGGCGATCAACAGGGCGCGATCCCGCCTGACCTGATGGATGATCCACACGTCCGCGAGGAACTGGGGGTCAATGAGTTCACGGCGCCATCCATTGAAAAGATTTTCGAAAAGCTCGAGAGCCTCTCGCCCCTTCCCGTGGATCATCGGGAGGTCCCTGTGCGCATGCCGCTGGATCGCGCGGACCTCGCAATTGAGCTCGGGTTCCTGTTAGCCGACGGCTTCCTCGTGGTGCAGACTCAGGAGTTAGGCCGGGTAAGAGGCCTAGCCGCGGACTTAAGCCGATACGGCAAGGCGCTTGGCGCGGGCGACCGGGTCAACCGGCATGCGGCAAGCCTGTTGGAAAGCGCCGAGCAAAAAAAAGTCGACCAGCTCAAGAAGGAGCTCAACTCTACGCAGAAAGATGTTGAGGCAGAGCTTGTTAAGCTTCGCGACTCGGACCTTGCCCACCTGATTTCGATGGGTGGCTGGATCCGTGCGCTGGAGGTCTCCGCGCTTGGAGTGCAGAAGACCTTCACCGAGGAGCGTGCCCGCACGCTCATGCGTGAGGACATCGCTGACTACTACACCGAGATGGTCGGCTCGCTTGAGCCGCGGATCGCCGAGCGGCCTAACTTCCTGCGAATGCGCGAGCTGTTAACGACCCTGCGCGACGAGATGACGCTGCCGACCGGCGTGGCGCCAAAACCGGCGGACGTTGAGAGTATTTTGAAAGTGGCCAAGGAGCTTTCCAAGATCGCCCAGGAGCGCTCCCGATGAGCCAGACGCCTTCCACAGTGGCCGTGCTTGGGCTCGGCATCATCGGGTCGCGTGTCGCGGCGCGGTTGCGTGACGTTGGCCACCATGTCAGAACATGGAACCGCACTACCCAGCCTAACTCCTGCGCGAGCGCCAGCGAGGCGGTACGCGCCGCGGACATCGTTGAAGTGTTCTTGAAAGATGGTCAGGCGGTGCGTGAGGTTTTTGCTTCCATCGACGTGGAGGATGGCCACCACCCGCTCGTCGCCAACCACTCAACCATGGACCTGGAATCCGTCGCATGGCTCGAGAACTGGTGCGCAGCGCGCGGCTGCGAGTTTCTCGATGCTCCTTTCACGGGAAGTAAATCGGCCGCCGAACAAGGCGCCCTGGTCTACTACATCGGCGGTAGTGCCGAGGCCCTCGAGCGGGCACGGCCGGTCCTCGCGGTAAGTTCCCGCCTTCTCATGCACATCGGCGCGGTCGGATCCGCCAGTGTGGTGAAAATCGCCACCAACATGATCTCCGCCTGCACCGTCCAGGTGCTTGCCGAAGCGCTTGCAATCACCACCGTGCACGGCGTCAAAGCGCATCAGTTGTTAGATGCTGTGAGGGAGAACGCCTGTCGCTCGGTGCTCGCCGAAATGAAGCTTCCGGCAATGATCGCCGGGGATGACACGGCCCACTTCTCGCTGTCCAACATGCTCAAGGACAGCCGCCTTGCATTGGCGCTGGGATCGGGGCTCACAACTCCGCTGCCGGCCACCGCGGCGGTGTGCGC
>JBILQA010000165.1:0-6690 GCA_044373535.1 Akkermansiaceae bacterium
TTGAACTCCTCGCCCTTCGGGTAGTCGGGATTTTCCGGTTCCTCCTCGGCGTTGAGGTGGTAGAGGTTGCCGAAGAACTCATCGAACCCGTGGGCGGTCGGCAGCATCTCGTCGCGGTCGCCAAGGTGGTTTTTGCCGAACTGGCCGGTCATGTATCCCTGCGCGCGCAGCAAGGTGGCGATCGTTGGATCCTCCTTGCGCATCCCCTCCGGCGCGCCTGGCAAGCCAACCTTGGTTAGGCCGGTGCGGATCGGCGCCTGGCCAGTGATGAAGGCCGCGCGGCCCGCTGTGCAGCTCTGCTGGCCATACCAGTCGGTGAACAGCGCGCCTTCCTTGGCCAGGCGATCAATATTGGGAGTCTTGTAGCCCATCATGCCCATGTTGTAGGCGCTGATGTTGAACTGGCCGATATCGTCACCCCAGATGATGACGATGTTGGGCTTCTTGCCCTGCCCATGGGCAGAGCCGGCGAGCGCCAGCCCAAGGGCCAGCGCGAGGAGTTTCATTGCGGAGTTGCGTTTCATTTTGAGTCAGGTGGGGTGGCCGGGTTGGCTCCAGGGGGAAGGTCAGAAAGTGCCAGCCGGAACCCGATGTGGGACATCCCGGTGTCCGTGGGCGTCCCACGCCGCGCACTTGGGCGGTAGCTTTCGCAATACGCGGGGTGGCACAGGAACGAGCCCCCCTTGGTCACACGCTCCTGGGTTTGGTGCGGCTGCCAGGGGTTGTAGCTTGCCTGCGGGCCCTGCGGGTTGTGGCAGCTTGGCTCAAGCTTTTGACGCGCCCGCGTGTCGGGCCGATACCAGTCACTGCACCAGTTCCAGACGTTGCCGCCCATGTCGTAGAGCCCATAACCATTGGGCGGATACGCGCGCACCGGCGAAGTGCCCGCATATCCGTCCGCCTTGGTGTTGTTGTATGGAAAATCCCCAGTCCATGTGTTAGCCATGAACTTCCCTGCGGGTTTAAACTCGTCTCCCCAGGCGTAGCGCTTCCCCTCCAGCCCGCCGCGCGCCGCAAACTCCCATTCCGCCTCGCTCGGCAGCCGCTTACCCGCCCACTTCGCATACGCGCTCGCATCCTCCCAAGACACCTGCACCACCGGATGGTTCTCCCGTCCCACCAGATCGCTCCCAGGCCCCTCCGGATGCTGCCAGCTCGCACCCGCCGTCCACCGCCACCAGCTTGCCATCTCGTTGAGGTCCACCGGCCCCGTTGTCGCCACAAACACCATCGATCCGGGCTGCAACTGCTCGGCTGGCGGCTTCGGCGTGCCCTCGGGCAGCTGCTTCTTGAGCTCGTCCCAATCCACAGGGCGCTCCGCGGTTGTTAGATAAGCGCTCGCCGCGACAAACTTGGCGAACTCCGCATTGGTGACCGGCTGTGCATCCAACCAGAAGGCGTCCACCTTGGCCTTCACTACCGGCTGCTCATTCATCCGGCTGCCTGCCTGCGTGCTGCCCATGAGAAACTCCCCGCCCGGAATGCGCACCATACCGTCAGGCGCCGCCGCCGCAATGGTGCTGGCCGTGGCGACTATGACCGCCGCAAGATAGCAGGGCCGCTTCATATCAACTCGCAGATAGTTGCCGCGCGGCCAACGCCGAACGCGGGCCGCGTGCCCCCGCCCCGGTTAGTGAGATATCGGTTTGCCCCATCCACGGTCATCGGTGCAAAACATGCCACTGCTTGGCGGGCCGCGCCATTAGACCTTGGACCTACCTTCGCGCGCCGCAGACGCGGTGGCCCAACCCAGGTTGTTTGGCGATCTCGAGGGGCTACCAAGCACCAGCGCTGCCATCTCGAAAAATCAACAACCGTCAATCAATCGATCCCTGCCGCAACCGCAGGCACAAACCCAGCAGCATCGCAGAGCCGCACCAACTCGGCGAGAGAGATGGCCGCCATCTTCTCCATCACCCGCGCCCGGTGTACCTTCACGGTTTTCTCAACGATTCCCAAATGCGCCGCCGTCTGCTTGTTCAACGCCCCCGTGATCACCCATGCCATCACCTCGCGCTCCCGGTCAGTTAGCGTGGCGATTCGCTCCCGCAGCTCCACTAGCTGATCTCTGTTGGCCAGTTCGTCGCGGTGCCGCGCGATCCCCTCGACGATGGCGATGAGCAGGTCGGATGGATCGAACGGCTTGGCCAACAATGTTAGAGCCCCCTGTTTCATTGCCTCCACGGTGGCGGAAATCGTGCCGTTGCCGCTGATGAAGATCACCGGACAGGACTCCACCGCGCCGGCAAGCCTGCGCTGCAACTCAAGGCCGCCCATTTCGGGCATGCTTAGGTCCAGCACCAGGCAGCGCGGTCCGGTGATCCCCGCCGCGGCGGCCAGGTACTGCGCCGCCGAGCCATAGGTGTGGGCCGCATATCCCGCTTGGCGGACCAGCCGCGAGAGGCTGCGTAGCACCGAGGGGTCATCATCCACGATGATCACACTCGCCGGCTCCGGGGCCGTTCCTCTAACACTCGTCACTTCCACTGCCCCATCTAGCCCCCGGCGGCTGGAAGCACCATCCGAAAAATCGTCCCGCCCTCGGCGCAGCTCTCGAACACGAGCTCCCCGGCGAAGTTCTCCATGATACTGCGGCTAATCGCCAGCCCCAGCCCAAGGCCGTTGGGTTTGGTAGAGAAAAATGGCTCAAACAGCCGCCCGGTTAGCTCTGCGGGGATCCCCGGTCCGCTGTCGCGCACCGTCAAGCTCACCTTGCCCTCGCGTCCCGTCGTGGTAATCCACAGCGCCCCGCCGCCCTGCCCTTTCATCGCGTCGAGCCCATTTACTAACAGGTTGATGAGCACCTGTTGGAGCTCGACGCGGCCGGCGAGAACCCGTGGCAGGCCGGGGTCAAGCTTCACGCTGACCTTGGACCTGTGGCCAACAATTTGGCTGTTAAGCAGGACCAGGACCTCCTCGACGACCTCGTTGAGTTCGACGAGTTTGATCTCCGCGCTGGCATCCTTGCGAATCATCGCGCGCATTCCGTGGATGATTCCGCCGGCACGCTGGGCGTCCACGGCGATGTCATCGAAGATGGCGGCCATCTCGGTGAGATTCGGCGCGGGGTCATCCAAGCTGCGGCGGCCAACCTTGGAGTTGCTAAGCATCGCCGCAAGCGGCTGGTTGAGCTCATGGGCCAGCGCTCCGGCCAGCTCGCCGAGCACGCTGACGCGCGACAGGTGGGCAAGCTCTTGGCGCTGGCGCTCGGTTTGCGCCTCGGTGCGCTTGCGCTCGGCGCAGTCCAGCGAGACGCCCCGCATGAGAACAGCGCGCCCTTGCTCGTCGCGCTCGATCTTGCCCGTCGCGGCAATCCAGCGCACTTTCCCCTCGCCGTGGATCACCCGGTACTCACCGGTAAACATTTCCAAGCCGCCCAGGGCCTTGTTCATGCGCTGAATCACTGCCGGGCGGTCGTCCGGGTGCAGCGTGGCGACAAACATCTCGAAGTTGATCGGGCCTTTTTTAGGCACCCCATAGAGCTCGCGCCCTTCGTCGGACACCCAGATCTGCCCGCTTGTGACATCCCACTCCCACAGCGCGAGCCTTGCTGAGACCGCCGCCAGCGCCAAGCGCTGTCGGCTCGTGTCGAGCTCCTTGGCTAAGCGCGCCGATCGCAGCGCATCGCGGCTCAGCTCATAGCCGATCGCCAGCACCATCGCAAAAAATGGCACGCTCGAGTTCATCGGCATCTTGATCAACCCGGCGACGACCAGCCCCGGGATCGCCGCCGCAAACACAATAAACAGCACCAACGCCCCGCCCAATAACAGGGCCCGCCGCCGCCCGTTCTCATCCCCCGAGCGCCACAGCCGCAACGACGCGTCCACCACATAGCAAAGCCACACCAGCGAGGCGAACTGCCCGAGCGGGAGCCACGGGTTGCGCGTCCACTCGCCGAGCACTGTGACCTCTTGGCCCAGAAACGTCATTTTCCTCAGGCTGTGCACCGCGATGAGATGCAAACTTGTTCCGGTCGTAAAGTTCGCCACCACTGCGGCGATCCGCAAGCCCAGGGCCGACCACAGCAGCCAGCGCCTCCCGCTGCGGAAGTGCACGTCCACAAACCCCAGCACCCCAACGCAGATGAACAAAAACACCACGTGCGCCCACCTCACCACCCCCTCGACAACCTCGGTCGACTTCGCGTGCATGATCATCAGCTCGAAGGCCATTACGCACATCACCCCCGCGACGATCACCACAAACCACAGGCTTGCCCACGAGCGGTGCGACCCACACCAGATCGCCAGATGCAGCAGACCAAGCACCAGGCATCCGCCCGCCGCCGCCGACCAAATCGCTGTCACCCAATCCATCCGCGCACGCTACTGTCCCGCAAAGCGAACAAAAGCCAAAACCAAGGCCCTCGGGCGCGCCTAGTCCGCCCGCAGCTGCCAAGGCCGCGTTTAGCCCTTTTCATCCCCCATTCATCTGTGAAATTTCCGCCATGCTTCAGTCCCCACCCGAGCCGCCGCTTGATGTGCTCATCGTTGGTGCCGGCCTTGCCGGCCTTGCCTGCGCTCGTGGGCTCGTCCAGGCCGGCCTGCGCGTGCGCGTCCTTGAGGCTGACGACGCTCCCGGCGGCCGCGTGCGCAGCGACGAGTTCGCCGACTTCGTCCTCGACCGCGGGTTCCAGGTGCTCCTAACAGCCTACCCCAACTGCCAAAAGCTGCTCGACCTTCCGGCCCTCAGGCTTGGCCGCTTCGATCCGGGCGCACTTGTCGCGCTGCCCAACAACAAGCGCTGCCGCGTCGCCGATCCCCTGCGCCAGCCGCTCCATTTGCTAACCACAGCGCTGGCGCCCATCGGCACGCTCGGAGACAAGCTGCGCGTCCTGCGCCTGCGCGCGCTGCTCAAAAGAAAGCTCCCCCCGCGCACGGGGGACTGGACCGCGCTGAGCGCGGACAGCTGGCTGCGCGCCTTCGGGTTCTCGGAGAAAATTATCGCGCGCTTCTTCCGCCCGTTCTTCACCGGCATCTTCCTTGAAAACCAGCTCGCCACCTCCGCGTGGATGCTTGGCTACACCTACCACTATTTCACCCGCGGCTTCGCCGCCTTGCCCGCCGGCGGAATGCGCGCCATCCCGCGCCAGCTCGCCGCCAGCCTGCCCGCCGGTGTCGTCGAACCCAACTGTGCTGTTAATTCGTTGGATCCGACCTCCGTCACCCTCACCGACGGCAGCACCCTGGCTGCGCGAGCAGTGGTGGTGGCCGTCGACGGCGATACCGCCCAACAATGGTTTCCCCAGCTGCCCAGCCGAGCCTGGCAGGCAGCGGGCTGTTATTATTTCTCCGCCGCCACCAGTCCGCTGGCTGGCACCCGCAGCATTTGGCTCAACGCCACCGGCCGCGGCCAAATCAGCCAGGTGGCGGTGCCCAGCGACATCGCCGCGGGCTACGCGCCCGCCGACCGCTCGCTCATCAGCGTTGGCGTCACCGGCCTTGATCCCGCCGACCCCGAGAAAATCCGCGCCGAGGCAGAATCTTATTTCGGCCCCGCCGTGCGCCACTGGGAATTCCTCAAATCCTATTCCATCCCCAAGGCCCTCCCTGTCGCCACCCCCGCCGCCCTCGCCACCCTCGCCGAGCGCCCCACCCTCATCAACGGCGTCCACCTCTGCGGCGATCACCTCTGCGTCGGATCCATCGATGCTGCCCTCGCCAGCGGCTTGGCCACCGCACGCAACGTCGCAGAATCCCTCCGCTAAACGTCAGCCCCGCGGCGGATGAGGGCGCCCATCACACGAAAACCAAACCCACCGCCGCGCACAGACACCCGGCGCCCAGCAGCCGCGCCCTGAACGCCGCGACCCCGCTTGCCCGCTCACTGTTGTCAAACCAATGGCCAAGCCACCAGACGACAAGCACGCTCCAGAGCCCGCGGGTTGAATAGATCACGTTGACCGCAGTGGCGTCGCCAAACAAGGCCATCGTCGAGACCAGCAAAAGCGCCTGCAGCGCGATAAACGTCGCCCCACCCGCCAGCGCGCGGCGCGCCTGCCGGGAAAGCCGCGGCTCGCTGCGCGCCAGCGGAATGAAGCCTAACGAAAGCAGCCCGCTGAACACCATCGTCAGCGGCAGGAAGCGCCCCGCACCCCAGTCAGGCGACCATGTCATCACCAACACATCAAACAGCGCATAACAGGACGCCGCGGCCAGCGCCAACCAGGCGGTGCGCCCGACCTGGCCGCCGCCGGCGCCGCCGCGGCGGTTCAGGCAGGCGATGCCCACCACGCTGAGCACCGCCGCGATCCAGAGCGGCGCGGCGACCCGTCCGGCCCCAACAACCGTGGTGAACAAGGCCACCAACACCATCTTGCAGCCCATCACCGGCGTGGCCACCGAGACGTCCCCGGACTTCAGCGCCAGGAACGTCAACAACTGCGCGCCGACAAACAAGCCGCCCACCACCACCGGCTCGTACGCCAGCCCCCATCCGGGAAACTCCCCGCCCAGCGGCCAGAGAGACAAAAACAAGCCCGCCGTCACCCAGTTGCACACCAAGGCGGTTCGCCAAATGCTGCTCCCCAAGGTCCCCGCCTGCTTCAGGAACATCGCCGCGACCACATACAGCAGGCTACTGGCTAACGGGAAAATCAGGTGCGTCACCGGCCCACCCTAGTGAGCCACCTCACCCAACACAAGCAGCGCCCCCTGACGCCGCGCCCCTTATTCCTTGTCCGTGAAT
>JBILQA010000167.1:0-6637 GCA_044373535.1 Akkermansiaceae bacterium
ATGCTCACCGCGCAGCAGGCGGCCACGGTGGTGCTGGCCAATCTCAACGACACTGGCGCGCCGGGCGCGGACATCTATTCCGGCGGCGGGCTCGTCGACCTTGGCCGCGTCATGCGGCGCAATGAGCGCGGAATCATCGACGCGGCCGTCGCCGGGGTGGTTGTCTCGCCCGATGGCGCCAGCTTGCTGGTCACCGTGCAAAACCGCGGCACCAGTAACCTGGTGAACACCGCGGTTGCCGTGACCACCCCCGCAGGCGACTACCCAATGAATGTTACCACCCTGGCTCCGGGTGGGATCTACACGTTCCGCGTGCCAACTACCACCTCCGGCTATGTCACCAGCCGCGTCACCACCGCCGGGGCGGATGCTTTTCCGGCCAACAACAAGCGCACGGATGTTCTGCAGGCAAAGTAGCCTGACACTGGCCATTGGAGCATGGCTGATGGGCGCCGCCGCTGGCGGGTCCACCGAGCGCTGGCTTGTCGCGCCAAACCAAGCGCCGCCAGTCAACCAGTTGGCGGTCTCCGGCAACGCTTGCGGCCCGGCGAGCCTGCTCAACGCGCTATTGTTAGCCGACAGCAACTCGCGCCGCGCGGCCATGGCACTTGCCGGGACCAGCGACCGCGAGCGGCTCAACGACATGATCCGGCGCTATGGCCTCAAACCGTCGGTGAGCTTGCGGGGACGCCCGCGCTGGCAAGCCCGCCACGGAGTCAACCTCGAGGATCTTACGGCGATGGCCAACGACATGGTCCTGCGCCACGGGCTCCCTGCGGTGCGATCCTCGGTCTATCAGGCTTCAGACGCCGCGGCGGAGAAGCTGCTAGGGAGGGTGCACACGGACTTGGCAAGATCGTTAGGCAGGGGGCTGCCGCCGGTTGTTAGCCTGCGGCGCCATGTGCTGCGCGCGGCGGGCAAAGGGCTGCCGGTTTGGACCACGGTGCAGGGGCATTTTGTGGTCATCACCGGTGTGCCGATGAGACTGCCACGCGGGGCGAGGTCCTTTCCGGTAAGCTACCTGGACCCGTGGCGCGGACGTCATGGCCGCGGCGAGGTGCGCGTGGCGGATCCACTGTCCGAGCAGCTCGGAGTGGTGGCTGATTTCCCGGGTGTCTCGGCGGGTCTTGACCAGGTGCGCAAGGGGGAGAAAACCCGCCTGACCCTGAATGCCACGCTTGGACGGCTCTAAATGCCAAGCCCAACGCGCTTGGCGATGAGGTGGCGCAGGGCGCCCAGGTCGATGGGTTTGACCAGATAATGGTCAAAGGCGAGTTTTTCGCTGCTGCGCACCGCGGCGTGTTCGTGGCCATAGCCGGAGACGGCAACAATGAGGGCCGACCCACGGGGGCTCTTGCGCAGTTGGCTGGCCACCTTGAACCCGTCCATCCCTGGCAGCCCGATGTCTAGCAGGATGACATCCAGCGGGATCCTGCTAGCGAGGCTCAAAGCCGCAGGGCCATCGTTGGAGGTGTGAACCTCATGACCATGCAGGGTGAGAATCTGGGCAAGCCCCTCGGCGGCATCGATGTTGTCGTCGACGACAAGGATGCGCGCGCGCGCAGGGCAATCGGGCTCCGCCTGGCGGCCGAGCACTGGCGGTGTCGTGCGCACTGAGGCTTTAAGCGGAAGGCGCACAGTGAAGCGGCTGCCTTTGCCGATACCCGCACTGGTGGCTGAGACCTTGCCGCCGTGCATGGTCACGAGCGAACGCACCAGCGTCAGACCAATCCCCAGGCCGCCTTCCGAGCGTGCCATCGTCCGGTCACCCTGGGTGAAGAGCTCAAAGGCGCCCGCCACAAGCTCGGGCTGCATCCCGATGCCATTGTCCTCAATGGTGGCAACCATCTCATCGGTGGCGCAAATCCGCACGGCCACCTCAATGCGGCCACCCGGCTCGGTGTACTTGGCCGCGTTGTTGAGCAGGTTGACAAAGATCTGTTCCAGCCGTGTCGGGTCGCCATCGAAGGGAAGCGCGCCGTCGGGAAAGCGGGTCAGCAGTTGGTGTTGGCGCTCCTCGATGAAGGGCCGTGAGGTTTCAACCGCCGAGCGGATCACTTCGCCCAGATCGAGAGGCTCCTTTTTCAAGGTGATCTTCCCCCGCGTGATGCGCGAGACATCCAACAGGTCATCAATCATTCGCGCAAGGTGGACGACGTGGGTTTCAATGACGCCGCTGGCCCACGGATGGTGGTCATGCGCCTCGGGCCGCTTGAGGATTTGCACCGCGTTGGAGATCGCGGAGAGAGGATTGCGCAGCTCATGGGCAAGCATGGCAAGGAACTCGTCTTTGCGCCGGTCGTTTTCGCGCAAGGTCGCCTCTGACTTCTCGCGCTCGGCGAGGTGCTCGCGGATCTGGTATTGCCGCTGGCGCGAGCGCACCGCAGTGCGCACCGCGCTCAGGAGGGTGGGAATCCTCACCGGGCGTTCAATCAGGGTGACATTCCCCAAGGTCGCCAGAGCCTTGGCGGCCACCCGCGGGTCCGAACCCGCCCGCGTGAAAATAAGAATGGGCAGGTCCGACCACGTCGGTTGGGCAAGCAACTCGCGCTCAAGCAGCCCACAGCCATCACGGCCAAGAATCTCCTCGGCCATGAGGATCGCCGCGGCTCCGTGACTCAACTCTCGACAAAGCATCGCCACGTCGGTGCATGCGGTGCAGAGAATGCCAGAGCGGGCAAACAAGTCCGCAGTGGCCAAAGCATCGCGCCGGGTTGGGGTTAGCAGGAGCACGCGGTGCTCGTTTCTCGGGTCGCTCACGCGGGTTCTCAGGGGCTTGGTTCTCAGAGGCCTGGTTCTCAGGGGCTACGGATTGGGTCAGGCGAGTGGCTCGCGGCGGGTTGTCCGGAGAGGATTCCGTCGAACTGGCGCAGCGGATCGCCGACACGCACAGCGCCCTCGGCGATCCGCAGCTCACGGATGCTGCGTTGGTGTGGGCCGCTGCGCTTTTTGACCACCGAGATGGCTTGGCGCATCTCGCCGGCGGCCTCGAAGAAGCGCAGCAGGATGACCGAATCGGCTAAATAACTTGCATCCACTGGCGTTTGGATCTGCGAGCCAAGAATCCCATGCTGGGCGACAATGAGCACCGAGATGATGCCCTTCTGCCCAAGATAGCTGAGCAGCTCGCGCAACTGGATGATGAGGAAGCGCTCCTCGGGCATCGCATTGAGGTAGCCGTTGAGGCTGTCGATGACGACCATGCGCGCATGGTCCCCCTCGATGGCTTGGCGGACGTTGGCGACAAATTCTCCGGGCGAGAGCTCGGCCGGGTCGATTTGTTTGATCATGACCCGTCCGTCATCGACGGCAGCCTGCAAATCCATGCCGAGCAGGGATGAGCGGCGCACCAAGGTGGCGAGGCTCTCCTCGAAGGTGAAAATCGCGACGCGGTCGCCATGGGTGGCGGCCGCTGCCGCATAATGGGTCATCAGCGTGGACTTGCCCGAGCCGGCCGGTCCCATGATCAGCGTGTTGGTGCCGCGTTCGAGCCCGCCGCCAAGCAGCTCGTCAAGGCCGGCGATGCCGCTCAATACCTCACCTGGTGCAAAGTCCTCGTGGTGCTCGGCGGCCACCAGCCGCGGGAAAACCCTCAGGCCGCCGGGCACAATGGTGAAGTCATGGAAGCCGCCGCGGTAGTCGCGCCCGCGCATCTTGATGATCCGCAGGCGCCGGCGCTCCGCTCCGTATTCGGGGGAGAGCTGCTCGAGCGAGAGCACGCCGTGGGCGATGCTCTGCAGGTGCATGTCGGAGACTTCCGATGTGCGGTCATCGAGCATGAACACCGTGCAGTGGCGGCCCGAGAAGTAGTGCTTGAGCGCCAATATCTGCCGCCGGTAGCGCAGCGATCCCTGGGCGAGCAGGCGCATCTCGGAGAGCGAATCAAAAACCACGATGTGCGGCTTGACGCGCTCCACCTCCGCAAGGATCGCCTTGGTCGTCTCGCTGAGCTCAAGCTCGGAGGGATGGAACAGGGTGAACTGCTCATCGGGCTCAAGCATCTCCTCGGAGGCGATGAGCTCAAAGATTTTCACCCCGCGCAGATCCCAGTGGTGTGCGGCGGCCGTGGCCAAAATCTCCTCGGCGGATTCTGAGAGGGTGATGTAGAGCACGCTGCGGCCTGAGGCCACCCCTTGCAGCAACAACTGCATGGCCATCGTCGTCTTCCCGGATCCTGGGTTGCCTTCGACCAGATAGACCCGGTCGGCCGTGAAGCCGCCGTTGAGCACGTCGTCCAAACCGGGGATGCCCGTTGGAATGAGCTCCTTTGGAATGAGCTCCTTTGGAATGAGCTCCTTTGGAATGAGCTCCTTTGGATCATGCGGTGGCTGCGCTGGCATGGCAACGGGGGGCAGGAGGGAAGGGGGTCATCCCGGAGGGGGAGGGAACCACTAGACCTATAGTCCACGCGACGCGTTTGTCCAAAGAACAACGCGCGAAAATCCGCGCTCAGGGTGTCTGCACACCCAGATCGACAAAGTGCCGCTTGGAGGAAACCAGGTGTTGGCGCATTGCTTCCGCCGCGCGGTCCGGCACACCCGAGGTAATGGCGTCGAGAATCATTTGGTGGGCGCCGATGACTCCGGCATACCAGTCGCTGTCGCCACGGTTCATTTGGGCGTAGTCAATGCACCGGCGCTCCATGGCGGCGAGCACCCCCGCATAGATCCGGTTGCCCGACCCGCGTGCAATCGTCAGGTGGAAGGCGATGTCCGCCTTGCTGAATTTCGCCTGTGAGCCCTGCACCTTCTCCATGGTCGCGACGACCGCGCGCAGCTCCCTGAGCACGCCCTCGCCCGCGTTGAGCGCCGCGAGCCGCGCGCACTCGGTTTCAATGAGGATGCGGAAATCTATCAGCTCCATGAACCCCGCCTCGCCGACCAGCGCGGCGTAGGCGTGCACCGCGGTGGTTAGCGACTCGAGGCTCGGATCGGCAATGTAGCTGCCCGAGCCCTTGGTGGTGCGCAGCAGGCCGCGGCCGCGGAGTTGTTGGATGGCCTCGCGGATGACCGTGCGGCTTGCCGCGAAGCGCTCGCAGAGCTTCTCCTCGCTGGGCAGGCGCGCGCCGCGGGCCAGCTTGCCGGTGAGGATCTCGCGTTCGATCTGCTCGATGATTTCCTCGCTGCGCTGTGACATGGTGCCAGCATGAAATCCCCCGGTTCCCTCAGCGAGAGGAATTTTCCACCCCGCGGGGTGCTTTTGCGGCTGACACGGGGCGCCAAGGCTGTATGACAACTTGCGCCATCCCGCAGCACCATGATCCAGTCAGGCATTCTCAACCCGGAGCTTCTTGAACTCCTCGCGCGCATCCGCCACACCAACACCCTGGTCATCGCCGACTGGGCCTTCCCGTACTGGCCCGAGGTGCAGACGGTTGACATTTCCCTAACCAAGGGGGTGCCCACCATCCTCCAGGTGCTCGAAGCCCTCAAGCCCAACTTCAAGATCGGCAAGATCTGGCAGGCCACCGAGTTCCTAACAACCAACAGCCCGGAGGGCATCGGCGCCTTTGACGCGTCCTTTGGCGAAATCCCCGGGGTGGTCGTTGAGCGGCTGGCCCACCGGGACTTCAAGGCACTCGTGCCGCAGGCCATCGGCTTGATCCGCACCGGCGACGCGACGGCCTACGGCAACATCATCGTCGAGTCAGTCTAGCCATGAGGAGCGCCATCACGCTGTGCCAGGTCGCGGAGGCGGCCGCCGGGCCGTTTGTCATGCGCGAACCGTTAGGCGATGCATTTGCCCTCGCGGCGCGGCTTAGTTTTGATGCGGTGGAGTTGTTTTTGCCGGCGGCGGACTTTGTGGCGGCAAGCGAGGTGCGCGCCCTGGCCGAACGGCACGGTTTGGGGATCGCGGCGGTGGGCACCGGCGCGGGGATGCTGCGCCACGGGTGGTCGCTAACAGACCCGTCGGCGGCCACGCGCGCCGCGGCGCTGGAGTTCATTGTCGGACTCGTCGACTTTGCCGGCCAGTTAGGCGCGCCGGCGATCCTCGGCTCGATGCAGGGGCGCTGGGGCGGGGACGTCAGCCGCGGGCAGGCGCTTGACTGGCTGGCTGAGGGATTGGCGGTGGCCGGGCAGGCGGCCGCGGCCCATGGCGTGGCGTTCATCTACGAGCCGCTCAACCGCTACGAGACGAACCTGATCAACCGGCTCGGCGCGGGTGCCGAGTTCCTCGTCGAGCGCGGCATGGAGAACGTGGTGCTCCTTGCCGACCTGTTCCACATGAACATCGAGGAGCCCGACCTAGCCGCTTCCATCATCCAAGCCGGCCGCCATGTTGGGCATGTTCATTACGCGGACTCCAACCGCCAGGCGATGGGCCTTGGGCACACGGATCCGGCACCGCTCATCGCCGCGTTGCGCGCCATCGGCTACACCGGCTACCTATCCGCGGAGATTTTCCCGCTGCCTGATCCGGAGGCCGCTGCGCGCCAAACCCTCACGTCGATACGCTCCCATACCGCATGAAAACCCGCCCCCTTGGCAACACCGGCCTTGATCTGCCGATCCTCTCCTTTGGCGCCTCCTCGCTGGGCCAGGAGTTCCGCCCCGTGGCCCTTGACCAGGCGCTGGAGTCCGTCCGCGTCGCCCTGGAGCTTGGCATGAGCCTGTTGGATACCTCGCCGTTCTACGGC
>JBILQA010000168.1:0-6590 GCA_044373535.1 Akkermansiaceae bacterium
ACAGCTGGGACGTCCCGCGCTGCAGCGGACGCGGGTTGACCACCACCGGCAGCTCCATCAACTCGTTCGCCTTCGACCGCTTGACCATCCCCTCGTCGGCCATGCGGGAGAGCACGTTGTTGCGCGTCCGGCGGTTCTCCTCGGGGTGCAACGGGTTGAAGTTGTTTGGGTTCTTGATCAACCCGATGAGCGACGCGGCCTCCACCTGGTTGAGCTCCTTTGGCTCCTTGCCGAAGTACCCCAGCGCAGCGGAACGAATCCCGTAGTACCCATTGCCGAAGTAGATCCGGTTCAGGTAGAACTCCATGATCTCCTTCTTGCTGTAGCGCTTCTCGATGCGCTGGGCGAGGAAGGCCTCGACCATCTTCCGCTGGATTGACGTTTCGCCCTTTTCGACGGCCTCCTCTTTGAGGTTGTAGGCATTGCGTGCCAGCTGCTGGGTGATCGTGCTGGCCCCCTGGTTGACGTCGTGGGCCCTCCAGTTCAGGTAACCGGCGCGCACCACGCCGATGTAGTCCACCCCGCCGTGGCTCCAGAACCGGCCATCCTCGCCGGCGATCAGGGTGTTGATCACCAGCTCGGACACCTCCGCAAGCGGGATCACGCTGCGGTTCTCGACAAAAATCCGGCCAATCTCCGCGCCATTCCGGTCCAGGATGAAGCTTGGCTGCTCCAAGTCGTTGATGCGCTCCAAGTCATACGTCTCCGCGCGGGCGTGGTACGCGGCCGAGTAGCTTTTGAAGAACAACCACCCGGCAATCCCACCAAGCAACCCGAGAAGGCAACCGATAACCGCCAAGCGCACCAGCCAGCCGAAGAATCCGCGCTTTTTTTTACGGCGCTTGTAGGGGCGCTTCTCAAGTTTGTAAGGTCGCTCTTTCGCCATGACGGGAAGCAAGTCTCCAGCGCCAGATTCAGCACCTACGGATTCCTACCCTGCCGGGGATCAACGCGCAACTCCGGCGTTGCAGGAGCTGATTGTCAGGCGCATCAGGCAATCCGGGCCGCTGCCAGTGCCGGATTTCCTCCAGCTTGCCCTCTATCATCCGGCCCACGGCTACTACGCGCGGGGCGCGTCGGCGGTCGGCAAGGCCGGGGATTTCTTCACCAGCGTGAGCGTTGGGCCGGTTTTCGGGCATCTTCTGGCCGCCCGCTTCCACCGCTGGTGGCTCGCCAACGAGCGCCCGCCGCAGTGGCGCATCGTTGAACTCGGCGCCCACGACGGCTCGCTCGCCGCCGATGTCCTCGCCGCCCTGCGCGAGACCGCCCCGGACGCCTTCGCCGCCCTCGAGTACGCCATCCCGGAGCCGCTCCCCGCCTTGGCCGCCTGCCAGCAGGAGCGCCTCGCCATCGCTTTCCCCGCCCAGTTCCGCCCGCATTCCCTCGCCGCGATGGCCGCCAACCCGCTCCCCGGCGTGGCTTTTGCCAACGAGCTCATCGATGCATTGCCGTTCCACGTAGTCCGCTTCACCGCGGGCCAGTGGCATGAGCGCCATGTCGTGGCGGGCGCTTCCGGAGCCCTCGGGTGGCTTGATCTCGCCCCCTCCCACCCACAACTTGGCGCCTTCTGCGACTGCCTCGGCAGCGCGTTCCCCGACGGCTACACCACCGAGGTGCGCCTCGGCACTGACAAGCTCCTCGGCCGGCTGGCCGCCACCCTGACCCATGGCCTCCTCTGCCTGATCGACTACGGATTCCCCGCCGTGGACTATTATCATCCCGCCCGCACCACCGGCACCTTGCGCACCTTTGCCCGCCACCGCGCCGCCGAGGACCCGCTCGACGCCCCCGGCTCCCAAGACATCACCGCCCATGTCGACTTTTCCGCCCTGCTCGGCTCCGGCATCGCCGCAGGCCTCGCGCCCCACCTCTGGGCGGACCAAGGGCGCTACCTCACCACCCTTGCCCACGCTTGGTTGCTTTCCCTGGAAAACGCCCCGCAGGCCGATCGCCTCCCGCTCGTCCGCCAGTTCCAGACCCTGACCCACCCGGCCCACCTCGGCGCACGCTTCCATGTCCTTGAGATGCTCAAGGCGACCACCGAGCCCGGCTTCTCCCTGCCCGGCGGCTGCGCAGCCCTCACCACGCGCTGAACGGCTCGAACATTTTCCGTTCGCCCCGCCCGCGTCCCGTGCCAAGCTCCCCCCCATGATCACCGGGGACTCCTTCACTATCCGCCGCGCCCATGAGCGCGGCCACGCCGACCATGGCTGGCTCAACAGCTACCACACCTTCTCCTTCGCCAACTACCACGATCCCGCCCACATGGGCTTCCGCTCACTGCGCGTCATCAATGATGACCGCATCGCACCCAACACCGGCTTTCCCACCCACCCGCACCGCGACATGGAGATCTTCTCCTACGTCATTGAAGGCCAACTCGCCCACCGCGACAGCATGGGCAACTCCAAGATCCTCACCCCGGGGCAAATCCAGGTCATGAGCGCAGGCTCGGGCGTCACCCACTCGGAATTCAACCCGTCCACCACCGAGCCCGGCCACTTCCTGCAAATCTGGATCCAACCGCGCGAGCGTGGCCTCCCACCCCGCTACACCGAGTGGTCACCACCCGCCGACGCCCCCGCGCTGCCCAAAACCCTCCTCATCTCCCCGGACGGCCGCGATGGCTCCGCCACCATCGCCCAAGATGCCCACGTCTGGCGCATCACCCTCACCTCCGGCGAGTCCCTCGAACACTCCCCCGCACCCGGACACGGCATCTGGCTCCACCTCATCGCCGGCTCACTCACCCTCGCCGGCCAATCCCTCGGCCCCGGCGACGCCGCCTCCTCAGATCTCTCACTGCCCTTCTCCCTCACCGCCGGCCCCGATCCCGTCGAGGCTCTCCTGTTTGAACTCGCCTAGCCCGACGATGGCCCATGGCACCTGACTGCACCCCAAAGGAGCGCCACTTTTCAGGTTGATGGTTAAGGGCTCTTTGTCTACAAGGCGGCTGCCCGTCGCCATCGGATGTGCGCATCATCGGTTTGAGAAAACTTCCCAAGATATTGTTCGTCGCGCTTGGCTGCCTGCAACTGGTAGGCGGCCCGTATTCGATCCTGCAGATTTGCGCGTGGACGAACATGCTGGTCGAATATTCTAGAAATGACGGGCTGCTGCAGGCGGCCAAGGACACGTTTGGTGGTCGGAAGCCATGTGGGCTGTGCTGCAAGATTCAGACGGCGAGGCAAAGCGAGCGCAAGGAGAACGCTCCGGCCTCACCCGCTGCGACCCAATCCGGAAAGCTCTTTCAGGACATGGTACCGCTAGGAGACGTCGTCATCCTCGCCCCGGTCGGTGTCGAGGTGGCATCTATTGGTTATGTGGAACCGCCGCTGTGCAGCGGCATTGGGTCGGCGGCACCGCCCACCCCCCCGCCGTGCAGAGTTGGCTGAACGATTAGCTGCTGCGCCATGGCGTGGCGGAATAGCCAGTAGATTGCCGCAGGCAATGATCTGGCGCAAGTGGCCGCGCCGGCCGGGTTGCTTTTTGCGCACAGCCCTGTGCTCACGGCAGGCGCGGGTACAAACGTACCCGGTGGGACCTGAGGTTCCCAAAGCGGATCATTGATCCGTCATTCCAATTCATCACTACTTTTTCATTTCCATGAACCTTTGCCATAATCTCCTTCTCATTTTCCTCTTTGTCGGCACCTCCGGCGCGAAAGCCGATCAACTCGAGAACCTCGTGGTTGAAGCTCAGCGGGGCGACCCGTCAAAGATCGTGCCTTCCGCCGCTACGAGCCGGGCGGAGCTGGCGAAAACTCCCGGCGGCACCGAGGTGATTGAGGCAAATCGCTTCTTGCGTGGCCGCGCCAGCACCATGGCGGACACCTTTGCGCTCTCGCCAGGCGTCGTTGCCCAGCCGCGATTTGGCTCCGATGAGGCGCGTCTTTCCATCCGTGGCTCAGGCCTTCAGCGGACGTTCCACGGGCGAGGCATCCGAGTGATGCAGGACGGCGTGCCACTCAATTTGGCAGATGGCGGATTTGACATGCAAGCAGTCGACCCTCTCGCCACCGAGTACCTCAATGTCTGGCGTGGCTCCAACGCGCTGTCACTTGGATCCTCCACTCTTGGCGGGGCGATCGACTATATTTCCTCCACTGGGCTATCCGCGCCCGGTTCCTCGCTGCGGCTTGAGGGCGGCTCCTACGACTACCTCCGGGCGCGTGTTGCCGCGGGAATGAGCGAAGGGAATTTGGATGCCTACTTCAGCCTTTCCGAGCAGTTTCAAAGCGGCTTCCGCGATCACGCCGAGCAAAACAACCAACGGGTTTTTGCAAATTTCGGCTGGAAAATCTCCTCCACCGCCGAGACCCGCCTTTACTTCACTACCGTGAATTCCAACTCGGAACTCCCCGGAAGCCTCACGAAAGCACAACTCGAAACCGATCCCCGCCAAGCAAATCCCGGAAACGTCACCCTCGATCAACGCCGGGACTTCCAACTCTATCGGGTCGCCAGCAAAACCATCGTGGAGACCGGCGGGACGACCTATGAGTTCATCGCCTCCTTTGCCTACAAGGACCTGGATCATCCCATTTTCCAAGTCATTGACCAACTTTCGCAAGACGCCTTGCTTGGTCTGAGCTACACGAGGGAGGGACGGATTTTCGGGCGTGACAACCGGCTGCGGGCAGGGGCCTTCCTCACCCATGGTGACATGGATGCGGCACAGTATCAAAACCTCGTCGGCAAGCGTGGCAAGCTCACGTCCAGCCTCAACCAGACTGCGACGAACCTTGAAGCCTTCATTGAAGACCAGCTTGCCCTTGGCTACGGCCTAACCGGCATTGTCGGCACGACCGCTTCCAAAAATCGGCGGGAGAACCGCAATACCACCGGCCCGACCGCTAGCTACACCCGAACCTACGACGACATCTCGCCAAAGATCGGGGTTCTCTGGAATAGCGGTCCGCTCCAGGTCTTTGGCAACCTCAGCAGCAGCTACGAGCCACCATCATTCTCCGAGGCCATCACCGGAAACGCCACCGCCAACAAATCCCAGATGGCCCATACGCTGGAAGTCGGCACCCGCGGCAGTCATAAGGCCCTTCGCTGGGATGCTACCCTCTACGCCTCCGAACTTCAAAACGAGTTCCTCTCCTTGAATGCTCCAGGCGGGCAGCCACTTGGTACGATCAATGCGGAAAAAACGCGCCACCAAGGCGTTGAATTCTTCGGCGAATGCGACCTACTTGGATCCCCTTGGCCAGAGTCCCCCGATCACCGCCTCGTCCTGCGCACCGCATGGACTTATGGGTGCTTCAAGTTCGATGATGATGCGGCCTATGGAGACAATACCCTTGCAGGCCTCCCTCCCCACCTCATCCGCGGCGAACTGGTGTGGGAGACCCGCCACGGCTACTACGCGGGCCCGACCTTTGAATGGGTTCCCGTGAAATCCTTCGTCGACCATGCCAACACCCTCAGCGCCGATCCATACTGCCTGCTGGGATTCAAGATCGGCCGCCGCCTTGGAAAGGGCGTATCCTGGTTCATCGAGGCAAAAAACCTCACCAACGAAATCTACGCCGCCACCACCGGCGTCATCGCCAGTGCGGCCGGTGTCGACTCTGCCCAGTTCCTCCCCGGTGACGGACGCAGCGTCTTCGTCGGCATCGAATGGAAATGGTGACCCACTAGCGCCATCAATCACCCATCGCAGAAACGCAGAATCAACCCAGAGGCAACCCCCAAGACACTCCGGCTTCTGGATCTTGGAAGTAGTCGCGGAAGAGGGCGGCGGTGGCGGGCGCCGCGCGCTTCCTGTTCGATGAAACGCGACTAAAGTCGCCGCTCCTTTAACCCACCCAACCCTCCTCTATCTGCGCTAATCCCGCCATCTGCGGTTACCCCCCCATTGCTTGCACCCCCGTGCTGGACACGACCAATGATTGCCCCAAAGCTCCTCCCCATCATGCACTCCCTCGGTCAGATGGCAAAGGCGCTCAACCGACCCGCGGTCTATCTCCAGGGGTTACAGGAACGTTTCGACCTCCCCAGGTTTGAGCGCAGCTGTTATTCCGATGCTTATCTCGCCTTCCTGCGGGCTCTTATCTTCCTGCGCACGCTCAACGTCGCGGAAGAAAACCTCTGCAAACTCTGGCACCTTGAAAAAAAGCTCCTGACGCTCATCCACGTCGACTCCATCGGCTCGCCCACCTGGTTCCTCGACGCCTGCGGCCCTCGCACCAAGCCCCGCCAACGCCTGCTTCTCACCAACTTCAACATGGGCTTCGAGTTCCACTCCCATGCCGTCCAGCTCGGCTTGAACTTCTCCCACGCCGCTCCAGAACTCTTCGCCGGTACCGACATGGGCGAGGACGAACTGCGCGTCCTCGCCCAATACCTCAAACTCTTCTCCCGCATCCAATCCACCATCAGCTCCGAAATCCACCTCTTGCGCGATGCCTCCCGCTGGGGCGCGCGCTTCTCCCGGTAGGGCGATGCATCCCTGCAGCGCCAGCGCATGAGGTGCCATTCCTCTCCCCAGGAGCGGCGACTTCAGTCGCGTTTCATTGGAGAAGACACGCGACTGAAGTCGCTGCTCCTTGTAGCCTTCCACCGCGTTTAATCGCGCGCGGT
>JBILQA010000169.1:0-6578 GCA_044373535.1 Akkermansiaceae bacterium
TACATGAACATGTTCTTGTTCCAGTCATGGTTGCCCATGCCTTCGTACACCGGGAACTTGCACTTCCCCTCCCCGTTGACGCCGAACTCGGCCAGATAGTTTGCCCACTCGGTCGGATACCGGTCGGGATCGCTGCCATTGTCGATGAGATCGCCCGACATGATCACGCCGCGGGGCTTCTCAACCTCGCCGCCCAGATCGCCCGGGAAGGCAGTTCCAGGCAGGCTGTTGATCCAGTCGACTTTTTGGTTGGTCGTGCGCGGCGGCTCGCCACCGCCGTAGTGGCAGTCGGAGAAGGCAAACCAGGTAACGTCTGCGGCCGTCACCGGCAGGCACAGGGCCACTGCGGCAGCCACGGTTGCAAGGGTGCCGCGGGAGCGCTTGGCCACGTGGCCATCGGAAGTTTGGCGTGAGTTCATCAGCGCCACTACGTCAAGGATCGGAGAATTCTTCAATTCTTTTCATCTTAGATCCCTGGTTGCTAAAGCGAGTTGAGGAAGCGCAGCAGGGCCGTGCGGCCGGCAAGAGGGAGTTTTTGGTAGGCGTCACGTGCCTTTGCGCCCTCGCCGCCGTGCCAGAGGATGGCCTCCTCGAGGTTGCGAGCGCGGCCGTCATGGAGAAAGCGCGTATGCCCATTGACTTTGGCCACCAAGCCAATCCCCCATAGCGGCGGGGTCCGCCACTCCCGCCCGGTCGCCAGAAAATCGGCCCGCTGGTCGGCCAGGCCCTCGCCCATGTCGTGGAGCAGCAAGTCGGTATAGGGGAAAATCGTCTGTTTGCTAAGCTCCCTCAGGGGAGATTCTCCGGTGGCGAACTTCGCCACATGACACTGTGCACAGCCGAGGCGTTCAAACGCTTGTTTGCCTGCTGCCACCTGCGGCTCATTGGCTGCGCGCCGGGCAGGCACAGCCAGCGTCTGGCTGTAGAAGACCACGGGGTCGAGGACAGCGGCGAGAATCTCCGGTTCGCCCCCGCTGGCCATCTGGGCGACTTGGCGGTCGGAATGGAAATCCGCCTGCTTGGGCCGGGCGACGCTGGTGAGCCCCATATCGCCGAGGAAGGCACTTGCGACCTGTTCACGCACAGTGGCCACATTGGCTTTCCAGCCGAAGCGCCCGAGCTGCTGCACACCCAGCTCAAGATTGGGCACGCGGTTTGGCCTGCCGGAGATTCCGTCGCGGTTGGAGTCATCCGGGTCGGCACGGGCAAGGATGGCGGCCTCGGGGATGGCCTCAAGCAAGCCCAGGCCAATCATCTGCGGGGCCACGCGCGGAGAAATCTCCAACCCCACGGCACTCCCGCCGTAGCCGGTCTCCTCAATCAGGTACTCTGGACGCAGCAGCGCGTAGGCGGTACCGTCGGCAAAGGCGCCGGGTTCCTCAGAATAGCGCACGCGCGGGCGCCCTTCGGCGAGGGCGCCGGGGATGGCATGGTTCTGCAGTTGATCGCCAAAGACCCCGTCGGGCTTCCCGTGGCGGCTGAGGCGCAGCAACATGGAGACCATCTCCGCACCCTCCAGCGGCGGCTGCCCGCGACCGTCCTTGAAATGACAGCCCGAGCACGAGCGCGCGTTAAACAGCGGGCCCAGACCATCCCGCTCAGACGTTGAGGACGGCGCCAGCACCCAATTTTGCCGGAAGAATGAATTGCCGACAAAGAAGTCGTTGCGCTTCTCGGTGCGGATATTGTGGGCCGGGTGGCCAAACGCGTTGGGGCTCTCGTCGTGAACCGTTGTGGCGCCCCCGGAGAGCTCCTCGCCCGGCTCACCGGCCGCGCCCGAGGGCGTCCGGGTGCAGCCCGCCAAGGCCAGCGCCGCACTCAGCGCATAGAGGATCCGCTGACCTCTCACGTTTGCGGCACCTCCATGCCGAAGAGGATGGCGGCCGCATCAAGCGCTTGAGCCGCATTGCGGATTTCATCGATCAAGGTGCTCACGGCCATCCGCCCGGGCCCATTGTCCGCCCCCAGAATCGCCTGGTCGAAGGGTGCCGGCACGGCCTCCGCGGCGGCGAGTGCCACCTCGATGCTCGCCACCACCTTTGCCGCCAAAGCGGGATCAGCCTTGCCGATGAGCGCGTGCAATCCGGCGCCGGCGACGCGGGTGGGTCCATCGTAGCGGCCCGTGATCACATTGCGGATTCCGCGGATGTCGTCGATCATGTCCATGTGCGTGTTATCGCTGAAGCACGATTGCTCATCCTCTTGTCCCTTGGTGGCATATGCCACGCCGAGCCGCTCGCCGGGAACCTCGTCCTGGCTCAGGGTGACCACTCCAATGAAAATCTTCTTCACGCTTTCCTCGACCGGCGCGGAGAGAAATTCCGCGCGGTAGTTTCCTGCCAGTTGCGGGTCCCATTCGCGGACCAACTCAGTGAGGTGCTCGACCAACAGCTCGCCCGTGAGAACGAGGTAGCGAGCACGCCGGTGCGCGTTTTTCCCCACTCCCTGCTGATAGTCATGGAATGAGCGCGTGCCCGGGCCGTCCGCATCAAGGTCCTGGCCCCAGAGGAGAAACTCAAGCGCGTGATAGCCGGTGCTAATGTTCGCCTCGCCGTCGCGCTCGTTGAGACTCTTGAGCAAGTCCTTGGTGATCTCCGCAAACTCCACGGGCTGGTTGATGATCCCGCTCTCCGGCGCATCCTTCACAGCGTCAACGTAGGCCTCATCCATCGGCCATGCATTGAGCAGCCCTTCCACCGCCCCCCGATCCCGGTCAATCGGCCCCTCGCTGAAACGGAATGCCTCACTTTGCATGTACGGCACCCGTGCGGCCTTCCACGCCTCGCGCGCCGCCGCCATCGTGCCCTCGGAGGGATCCGCCACCAGCGCTTCCAAGGCCACCTGCAACTGGCGTGCCTCCGCCAACGCGTCCGAGTAGACGGCAAAAACCATCCGCGCGTGGGTTTCCACCACCTCGCGTGCCACCAACGGATCAAGCCCCCCGTCAGGCACCGACACCGCCGTTGGCGCAGGCCCGCGCTGCTCACATCCAGCGATCAACCAAATCCCCAACCAACCCCAAGCGATCCAGTAAACCCTGCGCACGCCCTTCATGCCAGCATCGAGCCTACTTTCCCCTCCCGGGGTCAACTCGATTCTCTTGGCAAGCGCGCGCAACCAATCGGCGTGTGCAGGGTTTCCCCCCAGGCGGTAGCCTGCATGCGACCGCCACACCCGAAATCCCTATGAAAATCCACTCATTCACCTTGGCCATCACCGCGCTGACCACCACCTTGGTCTTCTCTTATCCCGAGGATGCACCCAAGCCACCCGCCGCCAAAGAGCACGCCGCGGAGCCCCAAAAGGACTCCACCGAGGCCAAGCCAAAGTCCGACGACGCCGCCCAACCAGGTTCCAAGCGCGAAAAGGCGATGCTTAAGAAGTTCGACGCCAATGGCGACGGCGTCCTGAGCGATGAGGAAAAGGCCACCGCCAAGGCCAAGACTGAGGAGCGCCAAGCTAAGTTCCTTAAAAAGAACGACACCAACGGTGACGGCGTCCTCAGCGACGAAGAGCGCTCCGCCGCCGGCCTCTCCGGCAAAAAGGCCGCCAAGGGCGAATAAGCCCAGCATCGCTTCCGAGCACGGCCCGCAGCACGCGGGCCGTGTTTTTTTTTGCCTCCGCAGCCTCCGCGCGCGCGCCCTTGGCCCCATATCATCCTTGCCATCCGGCTGCGGTTTTCCCAAACAACCCCACCAACAACCACGCCTCGGTGGCGTTAAAGCTCACGTTCCCACATCCACCTGAACCTCCGGAGATTTTCCCCATGCGCATCCCAGTCCGACTTGCCGCCTTGCCCCTTCTGGCCGTTTTGATCACCAGCGCGGCGGCGGCGACTCGAACGTGGTCGAGCTCCGACGGCCAACGCAAAGTCCAAGCTGAGCTCGTCAAGCGCGATGGCCAGACCGTGACGCTTCGCCTCACCAACGGCAAGCTCGTGACCATGGAGGTTGCCAAACTCGCCGCCGAGGATCAGGCGTGGCTTAAGGCCAACGAGGCCAACGAGGCCAAACCCCAGCCGAGCGTCAACCGCCCGACCGCCTTCGACACCCTCACTTTCGGCGATAGCCACGATACGGTGCTCGCCAAGCTCAAGGCCAGCAAGATGGTCAAGCTACTCATGGACGAGCGCATGCTGGGGCGCACGGGTCTGAACGACGTCTTCCGTACCGAGGCCGCAGTGGCCGGGCTCCACTCGACTCTCTATTTCGGCTGGGACGATTCGGGCAACCTCGAGGAAGTCTCGCTGCATTCCGAGGCGGCCTCCGCGGCCGACTACCCGACCAAGATTCTCGCCTGCTGCAAGGAGAACGTTTCCCAGCTGACGAAAATTTACGGCCCACCCGTTCAATCCGCCGCTCCCCCGTCGCCAGATGACCTGCAGGACGGCGCGATCCTTTTCACCCACCTATGGCACCTCGACAGCGGTGGATCCATCCTTGTCGGCACCGGCAACGATACCAACCAGTTCCGCGCCATCGTCCGGATTACCGGAAAGGTCATCCAGCCGGTCATCGTGCCCAAGCGCTAGGCACGCAGAAGCTGGTTAAGCATACCGATGGTTGATTAAAAAATCCTGGCAATGCCGGAAATGAAAAAAGGCCGGGGGTGATTCCCCCGGCCTTTCTCGTTTATTCTTTTATCCTTTGTGAATTAGAAGCCCATCTTGCAGCCAAGGGCAACACCGCTGTCGGTGAGGCCACCTTCCGCTTGGCGCACATAGCCATCCGCCGTCAGAGCCTTGAAGTCGCTGAGCATGTAGCTCATCCCCACGGCCGTGTTGACACTCCAGTCGCTCAACCCGGACTGGCTGCGGTAGGCTGCCTCGCCAAACTCGCCGCTCAAGCGGAAGGTGTCGGCATCGCCACCGAGAACGGTTTCAATCCCCACGCTGGCGCGGTAGTTGAACTTGGCTGCCAAGGTCCCCTTCAGGCGCACGCCAAACGTCCCGGTTGTGTAGGATTCCGAGTACGAGTCATAGCTGAACGGATCCTCGACGGTGCCGCCGGCGCTTTCGTCACGGTACCCTTCACGGGTCGAGTCAACGAAGTTGAGGCTCACAAATGGGGTCACCACCTGCTGCCCCTTAAGGGCAATCCCCCAACCAGCCTCAGCCCCCAAACCGACGGTCTCAAAGCCCGCGTCGCTGGCCACCGATTCCGCACTGCCTAGCAGATTCGCATGGCTGAACTCTGCATCCCCCTGCTCATAGGCCGCGGAGAACCGGGCCTGCAGGCCGATGCCATTGGCCGCCTGCGAGTAGCCAAGGAAGCCACCGATGATCGGCAGACGGTCGACATCGTCAATTCCATCGATGTCATCACCCTCAATGCGCCAGTTAAGGAAGCTGCCGATGCGCACCTGCTCGTTGAGCCGCTTGGCGGCCATCAGCGTGCCGGCCAGCTCGCCGTAGCTGCCACCGCCAACACCTTCGCCGTCGTACGAGTTGTATTCCGCCTGCCAGGCGACGCACACCCCATGCTTGTCAAAGAGATCGCAATCATAATTGAGCGTGCGCCGCACCGCCTGCCAGTTCTGGCTCAGCATGAAGGTCTGTGGCTCGGCGATGTCATGTCCGAAGTTGAGCACCTCAAGGTCCCAGTTGTCCACCGATCCACTGCGGAGTTCGGCGCCGGTGAGCACCGAGAGCATTCCAGGCGCCCCAACGGTGATTTCCCCTTCATTGCCGATCTCGGCAGCTGTCACCGCGGAAATCACGTCCGTGTAGTTACCGGTGAGCGCGGCGTTCAGGTTGCTTGCGCCCACCGTCATGACCTGACCGCTGGCAACACTTTCCACGACCAATTGGCCGTAGCTTGTCGCCGAGTTGATCACGACCTCGTAATTCACCGGCAGATCGCCAGAATAACGAAGCGGAGCCACGCCGCCTTGAGCGTTGCGCAGAAGCGCGATGCTTCCGCGGTTCTCAATCCCGAAGGTCGCATTTCCCAAGCCGTCCAAGCCACCCGTGATGGAACCCAGGTTGGTGATCTGCGCGCTTGCCCCTGCCTCAACAAGGATACCCGCGCCACCCAATGCCAGAGAACCGCCGGCGTCGCCACCGAGGATCGTCCCAAAGTTTAAAACCGTGTTTCCAGCACCGCTGAGCGAGACACCCGCACCACCGTCGCCACCGAGGCCGCCTAAACCGCCCGCACCAGCAGCTCCGGCACTGCCGCCGTCACCACCGGGGCCACCAAGTCCAAAGTTGATATTGTCGGTGCCCTCACTTCCATTGAGGCCGGCAATACCCGTAAGGCCGCTTAGCCCGGAGGTGACAGAGGCAGCTCCACCGTTGCCGCCAGTAATCACGCCGCGGTTACGCAGCGTCACCCCAGATCCAGCAATACCCGCGCCGCCAGCGCCACCGTTGCCGCCATTGCCGCCCGCGCCGCCTGCGCCGCCATCTCCGCCATCTCCGCCAGCGCCGCCATTGCCGCCTAGCACTGCGTCACCGCCATCGCCACCGTCCCCGCCGTCGCCGGCCTTGCCGCCATTACCGCCCGCACCGGCCGCTCCGCCGTCTCCACCCGTTACAACACCCTTCTTTTTAACCTTAACCACGGCGTCCGTCGCGG
>JBILQA010000170.1:0-6552 GCA_044373535.1 Akkermansiaceae bacterium
GCTGATGAAGATCCGGCGCGTCGGCCAATCGGCTGGCGCAAGCGGACAATGGCGGGCAACTAAGCGGAGCAATTCGGGACGGAACCGATCGGTCCCCACCACTGTCAGCTCCTTGATCTTTAGGGGAACCGCAGGGTCGAACGCGGGAAACCGCTGGGCAGGTAGACCGAAAAATTCCAGCGACTGGTGGATCAGCGGTGCCAGGACGGTCGGCAGCAGGACGTCCTCATCGAGTCCAAGGTCGCGCAGCATCAGGAGCTTTGGCAGGTGCGCCGTGAGCCAGTGCGAGTAGTTGTCGTAAACGCGCTCAACCAACCAGGTGGCCTTGGCAATCCGGCGGCTCTGCCGGTTGCGCAGGAACCTCGCTTGCCAGCCGCGGAATGACAGCTCGCGGAGTTCCACCGCGCGCTTGTCTTGGTTGACGATGGTCGCCCAGAACTGGCCCTTGGAATCAAACGACGGCACGACCCGGCAGTCTGGAAGCGTGGCAAGGAACGTCGGACCGTTTGTGCGTTCGGGCACATCGTAGAACGAATACCCCCACCAGCCGCGCGCCTTTGGCAGGAGTTCCCGCTGCGCGATGTTGCGCGGCAGGTTGTGGCGGGCGTCCGCCTGCGCGTGGATTTGGTGCAGGCTGGCCGCCGAGGGCGCGCGGCGGCAGTAGTCGGCCACTGTCTCTTTCTTCAGAAAGCGGTAGCCAAACACCGCCGGCGAGACACCGCGGGTGACCGCCAACTCGGGCACCTTGGCTAGTTTACTCCGCAGTCGTTGGCTGATTGGTCCGAGCATGGTTCGCGGGGGGTGGAGGACTCGGTGGATTCGGGTTGGCCGCCAGGTGGTTAAACAAGCCAAGCGCGCAGCTGCACGCCAAGGCGGCTGGCCGCGCCAGTTCGGCGGCCAGCAGCTTGCGCTGCAGAAAGAGGTTCTTGAGCCGATCAAGGACCGCATCGGCCTCATGCTCGCGCAGGTCAACCACCCATGCGCCCGCCTCAATGGACTCATACACCCCGGCGAATTTCCGGCTGTAGGCCATCCCCGCGGCCGGGATCCCCTGGGATAGCGCCGCGATGCAGGCGTGCATGCGCGCCCCGATGAAAAACTCGCACTTGCCGATGAGGTGCTTGATTTCTCGGTGGTTGTACCCCCGGTCGGCAAGGTGCAGGCGACCGCAACAGCGCCCGCCCACCGCGTTAAACAACTCCTCGCACGCTAGCGCATCGCTCTCGCCTGCACCGGTGACATGGGTGACGAGCATCACCTCCGCCTGCATCTCGTTGGTCAGCCACAGCACCAGCGCTTCGAGAACATCCCGGTAACTCCCCTTGAGGCCAAACGCAGCCGCGGCACGGACCGGGTGCGCGAAAAGCAAGCCACTGACATTGAGTCCAACGACGGGGCCGACGGGGGCCTCAAGCCACGCCGGGCAGCCCGCCGCGGGCGCCTGCGGCTGCAGCGCAAATCCCATGTCCCAGGAAAACCTCAAGTCGCTGGCTGGCCCAGTGAGTTGCCGCGCCACCTGAAGTCCCTCAAGGTCGCGCGAGAAGACCACCGTGGCGCGCCGCATGATCCAGCCGGCGACCCCTTGGGAGAACCTACTCTTGAACGGACCCAGGGTTTGGGGCAGCAAGACCAGCGGCCGCCCCATGGCCAGAACCAGCACCTGCGGCAGGCAAATATACGCAAAGCGCCTTAGCCCATAGATATCGCTAAAGCTATCCCCGCCGGCAATCGCCACGCATTGGCTCGTGCCCTCGATCTCACGCAGCACCGGATGGCCGTCGAGCAACTTCTCGCGCAGCGCTCGCCACGGCGCGACCCGCGCGACCATGGCCACGCCCAACAAGCGCATCACATTGTTGACCAGATGCAGCTTCCAGGAAAACCGGAGGTTCACGTGGGCGATTCCGTTCCCCTGTCCGCTGCCGTGGCCATAGGTCAGCAGGCGGATGCGCGTCGTGGGAGCCGCATTGAGTGCGGAGGCCACGGTGCCGGAGAGAAGCGCGTCGACGCCCATGTTGCCGGTTGAATAATCCGCTCCGAGAATCAACAACTCACTTGCTTGGCTCATCATGACGGTTGCCGCCTCCCCGGCGAGTGGATGAAATCATGAATCCCGCGCAGCAAACTCGCGCTGGCTCGCGGACCGATGACCGCCCGCGACGGCAGATCATCGATAAGCTCAAGGCATTGCCGAAACTCGGTCTCATCGAAGGCCACGTTGATTTTCCCCAGTGCCTTCATCCGCGTGGCCGTCGCTAGTTGATGCTCATTGCGCTGCTCACCAAGGCTGGCGCGCTTTGGCATGACCAGGATTGGCTTCCCAAGGTTCAGCGCGGAAAGAATCGTCCCCATGCCCGCATGCGCGATGATCACCCGCGCGCGCCCGAAGTAGTTCTTGAACTCATTGGGCTCCAAAAACTCAGCCGATGGGATGAACTCCGGTACCCAGCCGCCATGGCCGATCTGGGCAAATACATCGAGCCGTTGCGACTCCTTTGCCCAGTGATCCACAAGGCGCATCATCCGGTCAAACGGCAGGTCGGTCCCTACTGTAACAAAGATCATTGATTCACTGGGTTAAAGGACACTGCCGAGGCACCGCAGGCGCTTGTCGCCCTTGGCAAGATGCGGCCATTGGGTGAGCCAGAGATCGGCGCAGGCACCGGCTTTTCTCCCTGAGAGCGAGAGCTCCTCGGCATTGGCGACGCTATCGACCCAAACCGTGCGCGCCCCCATCCAACCGCCCAGACGGATGGCAAAGTACCCCGGCGCTGCGCCCGTCGAGAGCACCACATCCGGTCGCTCGCGCCACAGCAGCAGCATGATCACCCAGGCCGTGCGCACCAAGGCCAACTTGTTCCAGCGGTTTGAATCGGGCACCACCCTGAACTCCGCCTCCGGCACATCCTCACGGTAGCCCTCCTTGACCGTCGCATACACCACCTCGCATCCCTCAAACGCTGGCCGCAACCGCAGCAGTTGCACCCAGTGGCCGCCGCCCGACGACAGCGCCAAAATCTTCGGTGGCTTTGACATGATCCGCGCTCAGGATGCTCCGCGGCCAAGAAACACCGCTGGTATGGTCTTCAGTAAGATCTTCAAGTCCAGCCAGAGCGACCAGTTCTCGATGTAGTCGTGGTCCATCTGCATCCAGCGCTCGAACGTGATGTGGTTGCGCCCGCTGACTTGCCACACGCAGGTGATCCCCGGCTTCACCGACAAGCGCTTGCGAAACAACCACTCGTAGCGGACCACCTCGTCGGGCAGCGGCGGGCGCGGCCCAACGAGGCTCATTTCTCCTCGCAACACGTTGAAAAGCTGCGGCAATTCGTCGATGCTCGTGCGCCGGATGAAGCGCCCAATCGGCGTGATCCGCGGGTCATTCTCAATCTTGAATACCGGGCCATCGACTTCGTTGAGGTGTGCCAGCGCGCTCTTCTTCTCGTCGGCATCCGCCACCATCGAACGAAACTTATACAGCCTGAAACGCCGCTGGTTCATCCCCACACGGTCCTGGGCAAACAACACCGGCCCTGGGCTCGTCAGCTTGATGAGGACCGCCACCACCCCCATCCCTGCCGCCAGCACCAGCAGGGCGATCGCGGCAACCACCACGTCGACAAGCCGCTTCAAGAGCAACTGGAGCAGCATCTGCTCGCGGAACAAAGTGATGACATACTCATGATCAAACTCCTCGATGTGCATCTTCTCGAGCATCGCCCCCTCGGAGGCCTCCGGCGCAATGCGCAGAACGATCCCAAGGTCGCGGGCGATGGCGATAATCTCGCTCATCGTGCGAAATTTCGCCTCCACCGACAGGCACACGAGCATCTCGTCGACCCTCTCGCGCTCAAGCACTCGGCGGATTTCCTCGAGGGTTCCAAGCACCCTGCCCCGGGCCCCGTCGGCCTCCCACTGGTGAGCCGCCTCGGCGGACTCGGCAATGAAACCAACCACCTTGTAGCCGAGTTCGGGATGGCGAGCGATTTTCGCGGCGAACTCCTCGGCGTGGGCGTTGGTGCCAACCATCAACAAATAGCGGTAGTTGTAGCCGAAGCGCCGCGCCCCCATCAACAGCCCGGTCAAGCCGACACGGCCGGCCACCGCGATCACCGAGACGACGCCCCAAAAGGTTGCCAGGCCAATCAGGTCCACCGTCCGCGGCAGGAACAGCGCACTGATCCCCAACAATGCCAGCGTCCCCATCGTCACCGCCTTGAGCAGGTCACGCAGCTGCACGCGAAACTCCACGAACCGGTCCGCCCGGTAACGGACGTAGTAGTCAAAAATCCCAACCCATCCGAGTGCCAGGATCAACATCCCGACCGACTCACCGACAAAGCTCCCCGCACCGATCAGCGGCACACCCGGCGCGCCAGCGCCAAGCGCCTCATGGTCAATGACCACCAGCGCCGTGCCCACCAACACCGCTTGGTCAAGCAGCCGCGTCGCGCGGATCAACATCTTATGCCTTAGCCGAATCATCCGAATCGTGGGGTGTCCCCGGTTGGATCCATGCCTGCTCCCATTGCCCCGCAGCTGTCGCGAAACCATGCCGCCAAGTCCTTGGCCAGAGGGTTCCAAAACTCCCCGCGGTAGCGATTGCAAACGTAGTCTAACAAGTCCTCAACCATCGCCGCCGGGTAGCGCAGCGAGGTGAAGTCAGAGCGTTCAAAGTCCATGTAGTCAGGATGGATGTTGACCAAGGCGAGGCCGCCGCGCTGCACGATCCAGTCGAGCTTGCGCAACCAGATCTCGGGCGAGCGTTCCCCAAGAAGCAGGTAGAGGGTGGAGTCCTGGGGCAGCGTGTAGGGCAGCTCGACGTAGCCATGGGTTCCTCCGCGCAATGGGTTGGCGACGAAGAACGGAAAGATCGTCCGGCACCCTTGCGGTTGCGGTTCGAACGGATCGGTATCAAACGTCGATGCGTCGTACTCGGTTTCCAGGTCGTGCAGCCACTCGAGCTGGCGCAGCATGAAACCGGACCGGAAGCCCGCCGCGCCCCAGCTGCGCAGGTGGTGGTTGATTTGCTTCGCCTTGGTGTGGAATGCCCGGCGTGACTGATAGAGCTTCCCATCGTGGTGCAGGTCGTGCACCCCGACCTCAAACCCGCGGTGAGCGAGCCAAGCGCGCAATTCGCCCGGGACGCGGTAGCTCCCCTCTGGGATAAAGTTGAAGACCGAGCGGAGATTCATCTTCATCTCCATTTCGGCGAGCGTGGCCACCTTGCCCAAGCCGTTGGCACTCTCGACGTCATGGGTTAGGACCAAGGCGAAGCGCTTGCCACCGGGCCAGCCGGGCCAACCGCGTGGGGTGATTCCCGCGGCTTCGTTGATCGGCCATGTCCCGAGGTTTCGGCGGCGCACCACCGTGGCTCGGCGCCGCCGCAGTGACCAGCGGACACGCGGCGGGACAAATGGCTTGAATTGGTAATAGACGCGCGTCAGCAGCTTGCGGAGGTGTCCATTCATGGCCTCGAACGACGCGTGATGACGGGCGTGGGCGGCGGACTCAGAAATCGCCGGCGACCCATCGAGGCGCGTGGGACCTGGCTTTGTTGAAAATGCACGAGACGTCCGCCCGGCCGCGTTGCAGTTCGGCAAACCCCCAGCTCAGGCTGTCGCGGTTGGTCTTGTCCGCATCAAGGACGAGCAGAATCTTGTCCATGAAGCCGGCCATCGAGAGCGTTGGACTCGTCGGCCCCACCGGAGGCATGTCGAAGAGGATGTAGTCGAAGCCACTCGCCTCAATGTGCGGCATCATTTGGTGCAAAGCCGCCGGTGCGAGGAAGTTGGCGCCTTTCCCGTCGCCCCGGGTGGCGGCGATGGCAAAGTAGAGGTTCTGCGAGCTGCGGCGGAAGCGCTCCTCCCTGGAGGTTTCAAGCGCGCGGCGCAGCGACTCGGCAGGGTGCTCGGGGAAAACCAATCCGCTCATGGCGGGGTTGAAGTCGACGAGCAGCACCTTGCGGTTGTTGGTTTCGGCAAAGGCGCGGGCCACCCCGGCGGCGATCGTTGAGGTCCCCGCTCCGCCGGAGAGGCCGGTCAGGGCAATGAGCTTTGGCTTGTGGGTGATGTTGTTGAGCTCAAAGTTGAACATGATCCGGTCCCTGATCGCGCACGCATAGGGGGTGATGAAATGTTCCCTCTCCTGGACCATGAGCTTCTGGTGGGAGCGCACCGCCAGGGCCGGCGGAAAGGTCGCCTCGGCGCTGTCGTCCATCAGGCCAAGCCCGTCATGCTTGCCGAGGATCTTCGCCATGCTGTCCTTGGAGCGGATGAACGGAATGGAAAGCATCAGCGGCAAATGCAGGCGCGATTGGATCTCGGTTGGCCGCGAAACCCTCCGGTCAACCACCCACTCGATGAAGAATGCCAGCATCAGACCTGCACCAATCCCGGCGGCGGCAATCCCGAGGATGAGCTTGCGGGTCTTCGCGTCGATGGACCTCATCGGCGCGGATGGGTTCTGGACGATGCTGATGTTGGGGATTTTTGTCGGATCGAGGGTTTCGTCGATGCGCGCCTTCTCCAGACTCGACTGGTAGTAGCGGAA
>JBILQA010000171.1:0-6531 GCA_044373535.1 Akkermansiaceae bacterium
CATCGTCTTCTGCCCGCGCGACGCATACAGCCCAATGCTGATGATCACGGTGAAATACACCCCGATGATCAGCAGATCCAAACCAAACTCATCCATCCACGCAGGCTAGGCATCACCCGCACGGTTCCAAGCCTGAACTTCCCTCCTTTCCCCGCTGCAAGCTGCCCCTATCAGCCCCGTGGACACCTCACAACGCCGCCGCGGGGCAAGCAACCCACCCTCAACAAGAAAAATGGTAGGCCCGGTGGGACTTGAACCCACGACCAAGGGATTATGAGTCCCCTGCTCTAACCACTGAGCTACAGGCCCTCTTTGATGGCAGCGGCGAATTTGTAGCGGCGGCCAGTCTAGCGGGCAAGAACTGCTTGGGGGTTTTGCCCGGGCGGGCATCAGCATCCTTAGCGCTCAAGGAGCTCCAAGGCGCGTTGCATCAGCCTGAGGGCCTCCGCGCGCTCGGCGGAGATCAGGCTGGTGCTTGCACTGAAGGCCGCGAGGTGCTCGCGCAGGGCGGCCACCTCCGGGCTGTCGGGCGCGGCGCGCAAGGCCTTGCCAAAGGTGGCCATCAGGGTGGCGAAGCGGAAGTCGGCGCTGGCCGCTGCCCATGGTTGGCGACTTCCAGAGACGGCATGCAGCGTGCCCTTGTCACTGGTCAGGGCCACCTCAACGCTCGGCTCCGCACTGCCGTTGGTGCGCAACTCAATGAGCAACTGGTGGGCGGCGCCGGGCGCCAGCATGGTTGCCTCACTGCTGCCCACGGCATCCTTGAAATTCGCGTATCCGACCAAGCGGTAGGCGTCCATGTTGGCTCCTTGGAGCGTCGCGCCCAAGCGGGCGATCACCGCCTCCGTGCCTGCATTCCTCACCCGCACCATGGCCAGCGCCATTCCCGGATCCCACGGGCAGTCGGAAACTTCCACATCCAAGCCTAACCCGCTGCTGTCCGTCGCAAGCTGGCCGGCAAAGGCATTGAGCATCTCCTCGATGCGCACCGCGTTGGCCGGAGGAAGTGCCTGGCGCTCGTCAAGATAGCGCCGGACCCAAGTCCAGCTCGCGCCGCCGCTGTGAAGCGGCAAGGGCACCTCAACGACCCCGGCAACCGGCCGAAAGTCATTATCCTGCAACTGCGGAAACTCGCTTGCCGTCGGCAGCACCCCGGCGTCCGCCTCGTTCCTCACCCGCTCAAGAAACTGCGTGTCGCTCACCCGCTTGGCGATCTCGCTTGCCCCCATTGGCGGCTTCGCGCGTGCTGTGATATTGTGGGAAGTCTCCACCGCCTCATCGGTGTACCGCGGCGCCGCCACCGGCGTCAGCGCCGCCTCGCGCGCCTTGCGCTGCCATGCCTCCTCAGCAGTGGCTGGCGAGCCGTCCGCCAGCTGTCCCTTGGTGCCCACCGAGATCTGCGCCAGGCCGACAAGCGCGGCCGCCACGCTGGCTGCCGCCGCACCGCTAATCCACCACGGCCGCCAACTGCGCCGCGCCGAACCCAGCGGCATGGCCACCACGGCTGCATCCGCCTGGCGCGCCGCACTGAGCACTCGCTCGCGCCGCAACCCATCCAAAACCATCGGGTCGCCCCCAAGCAGCCCATCAAGCATCCCCGTCAACCCACGCAACTCACTGACCTCCCGACGCAGCACCGCGCTCGTCGCCAACGCGCGCTCCACCTCCGCACGCTCCGCAGCGCTCAATTCACCAATCACGTAGGCGCTCAGCCGCGGATCGTCTCGATGCAGTTTCATGCTTGGAAAGGTCAAATCGGAAATTTTTCAGTCCACCAGGTCCGCCGGCAGCATCTCGCGCAGGCGTTTCAGGCCATGGTGCAGGATGAACCCCACGTTGCCGCCGGTGAGCCCCGTGCGGTCACTTATCTCCTTGTAACTGAGTCCATCACGGAACTTCAGCAGGATCACTTCGCGCTGGTTGTCACTTAGCTGGTCCATCAGGTGCATCATTTGTTCAAGTCGCTCACCCTGATCGGCGGCCGAGTCAGGCGAGGCATTCGGGTCTTCGAGTCGCTGCCATTTCACTTCGTCCATCTCCACCACCCGCCGCTCCTTGCGCAACACATCCAGCGCTCGGTTCCGGCAAACGGTGTACAACCAGGTTTTTAAACCTGCCTGGACTTTTCCCATCTCCTGCTGGCAGAGCCGGATAAAGGTGTCCTGGACGACGTCACGGGCGCGTTCCACATCGTGCACGATGCCGTACGCATACCCAATTAGCTGCGATTGGTAGTCCCGCATCGCGCGCTCAACAAATTGTTCGCGCGATTCAGGAATCTCATCGTTCGCCGCCATTGACGCCGTTGTCCCCTGATGAACGGCCTGAGTCGAGCAATCTTAGGTTGCACGCAAAAAAAATCCGCGCGGCTGGCGGAAATCGCAGATTAGCGGATAAAATAGCTCAAATTCTCAAGTTCCAGGGCCAGGTCGACATTGTTGACGACGACCTCGGCAGGCACTTGGAGGACAATGGGCGAGAAATTGAGGATCCCCTGAACCCCGGCAAGCACCAGGTTATTGGTGACCTCCTGGGCATATTCCACCGGCACGCAGAGGATGGCCATGCGCACCTGGTTGGCCTGGACAAACTCGACGAGGCGCGCCTCGGGCAGCACGGGGACGATGACGCCGCGTTTGACGGCCGCCTCGGGCTCCGCGTCAAACGCGGCGATGACCTCAAAGCCCTCCTTTTCAAAGCCCTTGTAGCGCAGCAGGGCGGACCCGAGGTTCCCCGCGCCGACCAGAACCACCGGCTGGAGCCGCTCCCGGCCAAGCACCTCGCGGATCATCCCGGCGAGTGCCTCCACCGGGTAGCCGAGCCCGCGCGTGCCGAAGGTCCCAAAATACGCCAAATCCTTGCGCAACTGGGCCGGCTTGACCCCCGCGGCCTTGGCCAGAGCCGACGAGCTCACCGTCTCTACCTGATTGTCCCTCAGGCGCTGAAGGCATCGGTTGTAGATTGATAGGCGGTAAATCGCCTTTTTCGGGATATCGACCCTTTCCACGGGCCGCAGCCAATCCATGATCACCCCCAGCGTCAAGCTCCGCCTCGGACGGGGTGCCAATCGTCAATCCTGAAAAATCTTCAATTCGCGCATCTTTTCTCCCAGATATTTGGCTGTTGTGAAGTATAGTGCGCCAGCACGCGGCGCGGGACCGACCCTCCCGGCCTGTGCGAGTTCTCCGCCCAGCCCCAGCCCCAGCCAATGATTCGCTCCCTCTTGCTCCACCCGGCCACCACCTTTTTCGCGGGCTTCGCCGTGGCCCTTGGCGGCCTGAGCCTGTTGCTTGCCTCGTGCGCCGCCCCGAACCGCAGCGCCGCCACCCTGGACGCCTACAAGCGCGCCATGCACAAGGCCGGCAGCTCCGGCCCTGCCGCAGGCTCCGCGGAGGAAAAAGCCGCCGTCGCCCGTTTCGGCGCCTTCCTGCAGAACATCCACGACGCCGAGTTTGTCCGCACCCACACCGCGCTCACCTACGCCCCGGACGCCTATCTCAACGACACCCTCGTCACCCACCACGGCGTGGCTGAAATCCAGGCCTATTTCCTCCAAACCAGCGCCGCGATGACCCGCTACGAGGTCACCATCGACGACGTCGCCCGCTCCGGGCCCGACCTCTACGTGCGCTGGACGATGGTTTTTTCCGCCCCCGCGCTGAGCGACGGCGAGGCGGTCCACTCCACGGGAATAAGCCAGGTGCGTTTCGACTCCAACGGGCTGGTGGCTTTTCATCAGGACTTCTGGGACTCCGGGACGAACTTCTTTGGCCAGGCGCCGGTGGCCGGCAACGTCATTGAGTTTATCCGCAGACGCCTGAAGTAGCACGCCTGACCGACCCAAGCCGCCCCTAACCGCCCTGCCGATTCCCCGCAGTGACTTCAATGAAACCAAGCGCCCCGCAACCCCGCGTGCCCGGCCCATGGCGCGCGCTGGTGACCACCCTCGCCCAGTGGCTCGATTCCGACTACCGGCGTGACGACCAGCCCGACCCGAGCACCCTGCCGGAGAAGGTCAACTGGCAGCGCACGCTGCCCTTCATTGTCCTCCACCTTGGCTGCCTTGCCCTCATCTGGGTCGGCTGGAGTCCCGTGGCTGTGGGAGCGGCGGTGTTTCTCTATCTGATCCGGATGTTCGCCATCACCGGGTTCTATCACCGCTACTTTTCCCACCGCACGTTCAAGACCTCGCGCGTTGCCCAGTTCTGCTTCGCCGCGCTCGGGAACAGCTCGATGCAGCGCGGTCCGCTGTGGTGGGCCGCCACCCACCGCCACCACCACAAGCATTCTGACCACGACGAGGACATCCACTCGCCGGTCGTCAGCGGCTTCCTCTGGAGCCACATCGGCTGGCTCACCTCGATGCGCAACTTCCCCACCGCCTACCAGAGCATCCCGGACCTCAAAAAATTCCCCGAGCTCGTCTTCCTCAACCGCTATGACCAGACCGTTCCGTTGGTCTTCGGCGTGCTCATGGCCGCCATCGGCTGGGCGCTCGAAGCGTTCTTTCCGGCCCTTGGGGTGACCACCGGCCAGTTCTTTGTCTGGACGTTCTTTGTGAGCACCACGGTGCTTCTCCACGGCACCCTGTTCATCAACTCGCTTGCCCACGTCTGGGGCAAGCGCCGCTACCAGACTGACGACGACAGCCGCAACAGCTGGCTGCTGGCCTTCATCACCCTCGGCGAGGGCTGGCACAACAACCACCACCGCTACCCGCACTCCACGCGTCAGGGCTTTCGCTGGTGGGAATTTGATCCGACCTACCTTGGCCTGAAGGTCCTCTCGTGGATGGGCATCATCTGGGAGCTGCGCCCGGTGCCGGAAAAAGTCATCGAGGAAGGCCGCGCCGGCGCACTTCCGTCCACCCATCCATGAGCCGCCAACGCATCGCCATTGTTGGCTCCGGCATCTCCGGCCTCGCCTGCGCCCACTTCCTCCACCCGTGGCACGACGTCACCGTCTTTGAGCAGGACGAGCGCATCGGCGGCCACTCCAACACCGTCACCGTTGCCGAGCAGGATCGCCAGATCGCCATCGACACCGGCTTCATGGTCTACAACGAGGTCACCTATCCGCTTCTAACACGCCTGTTTGCCGACCTTGGCGTGGCCACCAAGCCGACGCTGATGTCCTTCAGCGTCCAGCACGTCGCCGACGCATTGGAGTTCAACGGCGGCAGCCTCAACCTGCTCTTCGGCCAACGCCGCAACCTGCTGCGCCCGCGCTTCTGGCGCATGCTCGCCCAGATCAACCGCTTCAACCAAGAGACCGTAGCCGAACTCAAGCAGCCAGCGTTCCCGGAAATGTCCCTGCGCGATTACGTTGCCGCGCGCGGCTACGGCGAGGACTTCCTGCGCTGGTACCTCGCTCCCATGGCCTCGGCCGTCTGGTCAAGTCCGCCGGAGCGCATCGCCGCTTTCCCCGCCCACACCCTGATGCGCTTCTGGCACAACCATGGCTTCCTTGGCCTCGACACCCAGCATCCATGGCGCACCCCGGACGGCGGCTCACGCTGCTACGTCGAAAAACTCTCCCAGCCGTTCGCCGACCGGATTGTTAGGAACGCCGCGGTCCGCAGCGTCACCGCCGACAACCGCGTGATCCTTGCCGATGGCTCAGTCCATGCGTTTGACCGCGTCGTGGTGGCCGCCCACGGCGACCAGGCGCGCGCCATGCTCGACGAGCCAACCGCACTTGAGGCAGACCTGTTGGGAAAGTTCGCCTACCAGGACAACCAGGCAGTGCTGCACACCGACGCGAGCTGCATGCCGCGCACCCGCCGCTGTTGGGCATCGTGGAACTATCGCGTGGACGCCGCGGGCGCGCCATCGACCCACTACTGGATGAACAACCTGCAGGGCGTCTCGAAACGGCAAAACTACTTCGTGTCGATCAACCCGTCCACCGCGCCGGATCCGTCCATGGTGCTCAAGCGCATCGCCTACACCCATCCGCTTTTTGACCTGGATGCCGTCGCCGCCCAACAGCGCCTCCCGCAGCTCCACGCCGCCGGCCGCCAGACCGGCCGCTACTTCTGCGGCGCCTGGCAACGCAATGGCTTCCACGAGGACGGCCTGTGGTCGGCCCTCAACGTCGCCACCGCCATCCTGGAGAGGAACCCATGGCCCGCCCACGCACCATGACCCCGGCCAGCCTCTACGAGTGCTCCGTCATGCACTGCCGGCTCAAGCCGCTGCGCCACGCGTTTTGCTACCGCGTCTTCATGCTCGACGTCGATCTTGACGCCCTGCCGGAAATCGCCGCCGCGACCCGCGGCCTCGGCCACAACCGGTTCAACCTCTTCTCCATCGACGCGCGCGACCACATCGACCTCGGCCTGCCCGGCGGCCTGCGCGCCAACCTTGCCGCCTGGCTTGCCCAGCAGGGATTCACCCTTCCCGCCGACGCCAGCGTGCGCCTCCTCACCTTTCCGCGTGTCCTTGGCTACGGCTTCAACCCGGTGTCGTTCTTCTATCTGTTTGATGCGGCCGGCGCGCCCGTCGGCGTGGTCGCCGAGGTGGTCAACAC
>JBILQA010000172.1:0-6488 GCA_044373535.1 Akkermansiaceae bacterium
TGGGGTGTTCATGCCGTTGGCGGCCTGCCAGAAGACCTTCCACAAGGAAGGCTTTGCCTCGGTGATCACCGTGGCGCTCGCGCCCGGCCATGAGGCCGTCGAGGTCAAAAACTGGGTGGCGGAGAAGTACCCGAAGATGACCGCGCTGGAGAATGAGGAGTTCAGCCACAGCTACTCGCAGTTTAAGATTTTGAAGACCACGGCGTGGGTGGTTGGTGGCTGCGCGTTTCTGCTTGGCGGGCTGAGCGTGACGAACACGATGATTTTGTCGGTGTTCAGCCGCATCAAGGAGATTGCCATTGCGCGGGTGTGTGGGTTTTCGCGCCGCCAGGTGGCGGCGATGATCTTGGGTGAGTCTCTGGTCGTCAGCGGCTTTGGGGTGATCGGCGGGTGGTTGCTGAGTTCCGCTGGGCTGCGTGTGCTGCAGCTCGTGCCGCAGCTGCAGGGGTACATTGAGCCAACCATCGGGCTGCCCGAGCTCGTCGGTGCCGCACTGCTTGCCGCGGTCACCGCGGTGCTTGGCGCGCTTTACCCGGCGTGGTACGCGGCGCGTTTGAATCCAGCCCAAGCACTTCGGTTTGAATGAGCGGCATGGTTGAAATCAAGGAGGTGTGGAAGAGCTTCGACCATGGGCGGATCGAGGTGCTCAAGGGCGTGGATCTGCGTATTGAGCGCGGCGAGACGGTGGCGTTGTGCGGCACGTCGGGCTGCGGCAAGTCGACGTTGCTCAATGTGATGGCGGGCCTTGAGTCGGTTGATCGCGGGAGCGTGAAAACCGCTGGCAAGGCCTTTGCCAGCGAGCGCGAACGGGTCGACCTGCTGCGCCACCAGATCGGTTTTATTTTCCAACTCCACCACCTGATGGCTGACCTCACGGTGCAGGAGAATTGCCTTGTGCCGGTCATTGCCGCGGGCGGGAAGCGCGCCGCGGCGCTCAAGCGCCTGCATGCGCTTGCCGAGCAGACTGGCATTGCCAAACAACTGCACCAGCGCGTGCGCGAACTCTCCGGCGGCGAGCGCCAACGTGGCGCGCTGGTCCGCGCGTTGATGAACGACCCGGAATTGCTCTTGGCTGACGAACCGACCGGTGCGCTAGACGAGGAGAATCGCGAGATGGTCTTCGGCATGCTGCTCGACCACGTGCGCGCCAAGGGGTGCACCTTGGTGATGGCCACCCACGATGTTGAGCTGGCAGGGCGCTGCGACCGGATCATCCGGATGCGCGACGGGCGGATCGTCTCCGACGAACGCACGGGAAACCTTCAAGAATTGGTCCCAAGCGATTAAGTGAGCGCGGGTCGTCATGCTCTTGGGTGGCTTGTTGTCGGCAATGCGGTTGGGCTGATGCTTGCGCTGCTGCTGTTGTTTCCGGGGCTCCAGATGGGCCCGCTGAGTTACGGGCGCTGGATGCCTGTGCATTTGAATGTGCAGCTTTTCGGGTGGACCGCGCTGCCCTTGGTCGGCTGGCTGCTAGGGATCTATGGTGTTGGAAGCAAGTGGTCGACGGCGGCCATTTGGGGGTGGTCCGGCGCGCTCGGCGGCGGCGCGCTCGCCTGGCTCGCGGGAGGATCGTCAGGGAAAATCTTCCTTGATTGGCAGGGTGGGGCACTTTGGAGCTTTCTCGCCGCGCTCGGGTTTCTCTGGCTGGCGCTGGCGCGTGGATGGTGGCGCGGGCAACGGCGGTGGCTGGGGCTCTGCGGCCTAGTCATCCTCGCCGGCGTCCCGTGGGCGCTCTGGCAAGCGAGCCTGCCGACCGGCTATCCGCCCATCGACCCGAGCACCGGCGGGCCGACGGGGGCAAGCCTCTTGGGATCCACCTTGGTGGTTGTGGCGTTGTTGTTGCTCTTGCCGCGCGCATGTCAGCTGGGGTCCCGCGCAGTGCCGTGGCAGTTGGCTGGGTTTTTCACGCTTTCCCTGGGTGTTTTCGCAGTGGCCGAAACGATCGGCGGCAGTCACAGGGACCTGCTGCAGATTGGCGCCCTTGGGCTTCTCTTGCCATGGCCATGGCTGGTCTGGCGCGATTGGCGGCGGTTCGCGTGGCCGGCGCAGTCGGGTGCTTGGCGCGTGGCGGTGATGCTGTGGTGGATGGTTTTGGTTTTCTCCGGCTTTGCGATGTTTTTACCCGGCGCGTTGGATGGATTGAAATTCACCAGCGGGCTGGTGGCGCACTCGCACATGGCGATGGCCGGCTTCACCACGTCGTTCTGCGTCTTGTTGTTGCGCTTGAACGGAGGGGTTTTCGGGACCCGCACCGGGGCGATTGCGTGGAATGCGGCGGCGCTGGCCATGGTCGTGGTACTGGCCGCCACCGGCTGGGCGGAAGGCCGGGACTACGCATGGATGGCGCAGGCTCCCGGATGGCGGGTCCTCGCCTTTGGCCTGCGCGCGCTTTGTGGGCTGGTCATGTTGGCCGCTTCCCTCCATTGGTTGCTGACGTGGCGCATGTCCGCCGCGGGCTCTCCTCATGAAACGCATAGCCTTGGTTCTCAGTGTGGCGCTTGGAGCGATGGATGCGCTCACCGGATTGATGCTGATTTTCGCCCCGGCGCTGGTGCTGCGCCTGCTCGGAGTCGCGCCGCTGGCCGCCGAGGCGCGGGTCTTGCTAAGCTGGATTGGCGTCTTTGTGGCCTCGGTCGGTTTCTCCTACGCGTTTGCCCTCAGAGGTGGAGTGGCTGCGGAAACCGTTTGGCGCTGCACCGCGCTGGTACGCATGGCGGTGGCGTGCTTTCTGGCCGCGAGGATTTTCTCGGGGGATCTGGCGCTGGCGTGGGCGCTGGTGGCCGCCAGCGATGCGTCCGTGGCGACGCTCCAGTTGATCGGCCTGAAGGCGCGCTGGTGGCAGGCGCGTGGGTGACGGCGGCGCGCGGCGCTGGCGTCGTGGCGATGGTCTATGCGCACTTCCTGATCTTTGCGCAGTTCGCTTGGGTCGAGCTACTCCGTGCGGCGGGCGGGACGCCGATGAGCGAGAAGATTGCGCTCGGGTCGATGGCAGCCGCAGGGATGGCGGCAGGGTTCTGGGTGGCGCGGCGGGAGCGCCGTCCATGGCTTATCCGTGTGGCGCTTGGCGGGGCGGCACTCAGCGCGGCGCTCGCTCCGTGGGCCGCCGCGGGACCTTGGGCGCTTGGGATCTCGATCCTCACCGGCGCGGCCATCGGCACCATGACCGTGTCGCTCGCCGTCACGCTGCCGCGCTGGGGGGGAATCGTCTGGGCCGGTCTTGGGACGGGGCTTGGCTATGCCTTGTGCAACCTGCCGCCGGTGTTCGCCGCCACGCCCGCGCAGCAAACGATGGTTGCGGTTGGCTTTGCGCTGATTGGTGCGCTCCTCGTGCCGACCGTTGAGCAGGCGGCGACGATTCCCGCAACGGTCCGCCGCCCCCGCCCGGGGGCCACTTCCGTGGTCTTGGCCTTCACCGCTCTAGTATGGCTCGATTCCGCGGCGTTCTTCATCATCCAGCATCAAACGGCCCTCAAATCCGCCACCTGGGGCGATCCGATGCTGTGGCGCAATGCGCTGGTCCACTTCGCCGTCGCGCTTGCTGCCGGGTTCTGGTTGCGGCGCGGGTTTTCCGCCGTCCTTGTAACCGCTTGGGCGTTCCTTGCGGCTGCGGTAGTGGCGTTGAGTTCTCCCGACCTCCGCGGGCTTGCCGGGTGGGGTTACCCTGTCGGTGTTTCGCTGTACTCGACTGCCTTGGTCGTATGGCCGGGATTTCTCGCGGGGGGTGCGGAACCGCGGGTGATTGCGCGCCGGGCAGCCTGGTTGTTTGCCGTTGCCGGTTGGTTTGGCTCGGCCAATGGCATCGGCATGGTCCAAGCGCTCCACCATGTGCCGCATGGTTTCGTCGCCGCGGCGGGATTGGTCGTCGTTGCGACCCAAGTGCTTGGCCGCAGGCATTGGCCGACCCTTGCGGCCCTCGTGGCTGTCGGCGGAATTGCCTGGTGGTCGGAATCCCCAAGCCCGCCGGCAAGCACCCCTGCGGAGCGTGGACGGCAGGTCTACATTGCTGAGGGATGCATCCATTGCCATTCCCAGTTTGTCCGCCCCAACTCATGGGAGGTTCCCATTTGGGGTCCGGCATCCACTCCCGCGGCCGTGTTGGCCAACGCGCCGGTCCTCATCGGCAACCGCCGCCATGGCCCCGACCTTGCCAACGTCGGCGCCCGGCGCTCGGCGGCATGGCTTAAGCTGCACTTCCTCAACCCGCGCGACCTCAACCCGGATTCCGTCATGCCCTCCTACGCCGGCCTTTTTCACGACGGGCGAGGGGACGATCTCGTGGCTTTCCTGCGAGCGGTTCCCCCGGAGGCATCCGCCGCGGTTGTGGCCAGCGCGGCGGCCTGGTCTCCAGTGGCAGCCACTGTCCTTCCCGATGCGGCGCCGTTGTTTGCCCGGCACTGCGCCGCCTGTCATGGACCCGACGCAATGGGCAACGGCAAGCTCGCACCCACCCTGGCCAAGCCGCCCGCCAACCTCCGCCGCGGACCGTTTCTCTGGAGCCCCAACGGGCCTGAACTCGAAACCCGCCTTGCACGCATCATCAAGTTTGGCGTCCCCGGCACAGACATGCCGGGTCATGAGACGCTCACCGATGCCCAGGTCCTTGCGCTCGCCCGCTACGTTCTTGGCCTGCGGCCGTGACTCGGTGTGCCGTGTTCTTTGGCCACCGGCCTCACGAGTTTGCTCCGTTGCCCTGGCGACCGGTGCCGAAGTATTTCTCGCTGCGGTAGCGCAGCCAGACGCGCAGGACCTGCGGGACGTCGTCACGCTCGGCGGCCGTCAGCGACTCATAGAGTGCCATCGCACGCTTGCGCTCGCGGCGGCAGGCGGAGTTCCGGTGGGCGTCCCACAGGCTGCGCGCCATGCGGATCAAGCGGTTGACCTCCTTGATCTTGGCTTTGCCGACCAGTTCGGCACCTCGCTCTTTCCTCACCGGCACGCCGCTACCAAAGCACCTCGCGCAGCGCAGGGGAAGCTCAAGAGCGGCCGATGCCTCCCGGAGGAGTGGCTCATGGCGCGGCGGTGAATGCCTTGAAGGCCGCCGCGGGGTCGTAGCCGGGGCCGCTGTGAATGGCCGCGGCAAAGCGCAACTGGAATGATTCGCCGGGCTTCACCGTGACGGCGCTCTTCTCGCCCTGCTTCATGGCCGCGCGCCCGAAGGGATTGGCCACAAAGACGCCGTAGTCGCGGTTGTGCCACCAGCTGGGGCGGAAGTTGATGGGCGAGGCCATGAGCGTGATCCCGCAGGGCTGGCCGGCGAGGGTGCCTGAGTAGTCGCACCAGGTCGCGGGCTGGCCCCAGGTGTTCGCGGCAGTGGTCAGGCCGGTGCTGTTGGTGATGATGCCGCCGTTTTTTTCCGTCAGAGGAGTGGCGACGCGCGCGCCAAATCCCATCTCCTCCTGATCGCCAAAGATCAGCTCGCGCTCGCCGGCGCGGAACACCGCCTCCCAAGTGATCGTCCACGTGTTGGCGGCCTCGCTGAGCGCGATCCGGCTCACCAGCGTGCCGAGCACACGATGATCGCGGCCAAGGAGGCGCGACTCGGTGGTGAAGACCAGCCGGCCGTCCTTGATGGCGGGTGGATCGAGGAACTTGAGATGCTCGATGCGGCCCTTGTTGCGCCAGAAGTCATGGCCGCCGAGGTCGCCGAAGCCCAGCCAGAGCCCGGGATGCATGTCCGCGTGATCGGTGGCGTCTCCCATGGCGGGCGGGAAGTTGCGAGTGGCATTCATCCCGCCGGGGGCATGCAGGTTGGCGAAAAATGGCCGCAGGATGGTCGCATCATTGAAGACATAGTCAGCCACAGGCCGACCGGAGTAAGCAATGACGAGCCGGTCGGCGCGCAGGTCAAATCGGAAGCCGTCGCCCGCGGGAAGCCCGGCAGCCGGGGCTGGGGCGCTGGAGGTCAAAACTGGTGCGACAGGTTGCGCAGCTGGGGTGCCGGCCTCCGCCGGTTTCCCCTTTTGGGTCAGCAGCCATGCGGTGAGGTCGGCCACGTCCTGCGGGCCGAGCACGGTACCCTGCGGCGGCATCGCCGAGACGGCGAGGGTCTCGTGTCGGGTGATGGTGTCGGCGGCAAGCTCGACGGACGTCCCGTCGCCAAGGCCGAGGGCGAGCGTCCGGCCGGTCGACAAGAGCATACCGAAATAGCTTTTGCCGCCCGCCTCGACCGAATGGGCCGAGTACCCCTCGGTGATGACCGCGCTCGGATCGAGCAGGCTTTGCACGATGAACTTCGCCTCCATCCGCTCGCCCAAATTGCTCAGGTCGGGCCCGAAGTTGCTGCCGTGATCGCCGACACGATGGCAGGCCGCGCAGTTGGCCGTCAGGAAAAACAGCCCTTCGCCGCGGCGGGAATCGGCCGTAGCCAGGAGCGCCAGCGATTCATCAGCGGTGGCCGGCGCTGGCCGAGGCGCGAGCGGCTTCGGCTGGATGACCACAAAGTAGTGCGACTTCGCCCCGCGCGGCAGCTCGCCGCAGTTTCCGCCCAG
>JBILQA010000173.1:0-6470 GCA_044373535.1 Akkermansiaceae bacterium
ATTTTCAGAGTTCACCAAGGGGATGACGTCCATGCTCAGGACGACGTCGCGGTATTCGATGTTGGTGCTCTGGGTGACCCCGTTGCCGCTGTTGCCGCCGTTGAAGACGTTGGTGGGCACGGCGATGCGCTGGCCGGACGAGACGGTGCCGCGCTGGTTGTTGCCAGTAAAAATCGTCGGGCGCGAAATGATGTTGAAGCGCCCGGTTGTTTGCAGCGCCTGAAGATACGCATAGAAGTCGCCACCAATTTTGGCGTAGACATTCAATCCGCTCGTCGTGGGGAACAACGATGGGTTGGTTAGGGAAAGCGGATCGGGCAAGCCGGTGGTGCCATTGCGGTTCTGGCCCGCGACCCCCCTTCTGGCGCCCTCGCTGATCGAGTTGAGAACGTCCACGCCGTAATCCAGGTCATCCATCAGCGAGAGCTGGCCAAACACCGTGGAAATCATCACCTGGTCAGCTTTCACATCCAGTTGGTCCAGCAACTGGGTGATCGCCTCGACGCTTGCCGGAGGCCCCTGCACCACAATGCTGTTCGTGATGTTATCCGCCACCAGCAGGGTGCGGCCTACCACGATTGGCTCTGGCGCATTGCTCACCTGCGGCGCCGCGATGGACCCGCCACCGGTTCCACCGCCACTGCCGCCACCGCTGGTTCCCGATGACCTGCCGCCACTTGTGCTGCTGCTGCTGCTGCGTGAGCTGCCCGAGGCACCTCCCCCAGCACCCCCGGCAAACTGCGCCGGCGCTGCCTGCGCCTGGTTGCCCGTGCGGCTTCCACCCGTGCGCGCTCCACCGCCCTGGGCCCCACCGGCGGCACCAAAGGTGCGCTCCAGCGCGCTCTGGGCGACGGGGAGGAACTCACTAACTGATAGATAGTTCAGTTTGCGTCGCAGATAGGTGCGTTGGTCAGTGGGAGCGTCGAATTCGGAGATGAGGTTTTCGATGAAGATGAGGTCGACGGGACGTCCGAGGAGGAAGATGCGGTTGGTGCGGACCTCAGGAACGATCTGGACGGGAGAGCTTTCGCCAGCGGAGCTGGAGGCGGCTTCGGCGCCGGGCAACTGAGGGAGAGCAGCGTTGATTTCAGGGCCGCGCGGAGGCTCCGGGGCGCGTTCGCGCTGGACACCGGCGGAGGTTTGCTGGGTTTGCTGGGAGTTGAGGATTTCGTTGAGGGTTTCCGCCAAGGTTTCGACGTCGGCGAAATTGACCTTAACGAAGCGGGTGGTGACCTTGGAGGAGGGAACGTCGATTTGGGCCTTGAGCTCCAGAAGGCTGCGGATGAGCGAGGAGTTCTCCGTGAGCACCACGGCAGAGGCGTTGGGCACGGCGGCAATCGTGCCATAGGGCCCGAACTGGCGGATGACCTGGGTGAAGGTGCGCATCAGCTCGTCAGGCTTAATGTATTCCAAGGTCATGACAAAAGTGACGACCTCATCGCCCACCGGTAGGTCAGCGGGGTCGATGATGACCGGCAAGGCGGACTGCGCCGGGGTCATGCCTGCGGTGGCAACGACGAGCTTCACGACGCCCTCGCCGCTGGGGACAAACACCAGACCTTCCATCAAGGCGGTCTTCTTGAGGAGTTCGACGGCTTGGCGGTGAGTGAGTGGCGGGTCCTGGACAAAGTTGATTTCAACCGGCACGGCGGCCGAGCTGACCAGCACGCGCTCGCCGGTGAGAGCATGATAAATCGCGGCAATGACGTTGCCGTCGGCCTTCGGGTAATCAAGGCGCTCCTTGATTGGGCGGTCCAAGATTGGCACGGAGGGGTCTGCGGGCGCAAGTTGCACAGCCGGTGCCGGTGGCGCCGCTTCAAGCAATGGCCGGCCCGCTCCGCGGGCAGGACCGCCAGGAACTTGGGGAACCGGCACGCCAGGGGCGGCGGGAACAGGCAGCGGGGGCGTGCTCACATCCGGAACCTCAAGACCCTCAGGAACAGCAGGCACCACCGGGGGCTGGTTCTGGGCTGCGGTAGAGGCCACCAGCGCGGCTAACAGGAGGGGTGCGAGCGGGAATTTCATAGGATCTTGAGCGGTCGGGGAAAAACAGGGCGGAAACGATTATCGGCGTGAGGGCGTGGCGGGGGTGGGCACGGTGCGTTCGCGGGAGCGGCGCTCACCATTTTGCTGGGGCTGCTGGGGCTGCTGGGGCTGCTGAACTTGGGGCTGCTGAACTTGGGGTGGCGCTTGGTTTGGCGAGCGCCCATCCCGGCCGCGCGGGTCGCGCGGTTGTCCCTGAGCTTGCGCGTTGGCCTTGATGGCCAAGAGCGACTCATCGTAGCGCACCCAGCCGGTCTGCCCCTTGTAGCGTAACTCCACCTCGGTGGCGCGGGGTTTGTCAGGCACACGGCGCACTTGGATGACCTCAAAGCCGAGGTTATTGTTCGGCTCGATGATCCGCTTTTCTTGAGGGTTGGTGCGGTTGAAGAGGGTGAGGAGGAACCCGCCCCCGACCTCGCCGATGCCACCCAGCGCCCATTCATCGAGGGGTCCCGGACCCTTGACCGCCTCCTGAACGAGCGGCTTGGTGGTAAGGGGAGAATCCTTCCACAAACGCGCGTAGCGGCTCAGAGGCAGCTGACGCGGGACCTCGGCGTGCAACTGCAGGCAAAGACCGAGGCCACAGGCGGTGGCGAGAAGGATCAGCGAAGGATGGCGTGACATACGGGTTATGAGGGAGATGGCTCTGGGACAAACCATTGTTCGATGACGACGATGCACGAAACCTTGGTATCGTCATCGCGCTTCGGAGTAAGATTGATGGAGACGACCGTCCGAAAATCCTTAGGTGATTGGATCTCATGGATCCAGCGATAAAGCGCCTCCTCCGTGCCGGTGACGGTCATTTGCACCCTGGCACGGCCATAGTGGCCGGTGATCTCGGCATCGGGCGGGAAGCTCGGCGAAAGCACGACGAGACCGACTTCCTCAGCCTTTTTTGTGGCGAGTTGCTGGATGGCTGGGCGGACGTTCTGGATGGCATTCGGCTCGGGCTCGTTTTCAGCCAGCCAGGCGAGCTCGTCGGCGGCCTGCTCGCGCAGCGCGAGGAAGTTCTCGGCATTTTCCAAGGTCACCTCGGCCGCCTTGGTCTGGATTTGGATGTTGCTCCGGTAGTCGGTGAAGGTCTTGTAGCCAAACAAGACGCCGATGCCCACGGCGATGAGGCCGAGGACGAGAACCAAGCGTTTTTCGCGGTCATTCATGGCTTGCTGGGGGAAGCGGCGGGGACGCCGTTGAAGGTGAAGTTCCAGGTCCCGGAGCTTTTCTGCGTCGCCGGCGGGTTGGTCCATTGGTAGCCGGCAAGCTCGCTGCTGCGCCGCAGGGCGAGGTCGAACTGGCCCGTCGGTGTGGCCTCCGGGGCCTCGCCGACGAGCCGGATCTCGCCGCTCTGGACAAGCGCCTGGGTCAGGCGCAGGCCACCGCCACGGGGAATCTGGCTAAGGGCGCGGAAAATGATCTCGATGGGCCAATTGTCCGGCTCGATGACCGGGGCAAGCTCGGCCCACTTCTCCTGGTGCAGGCGGTAGGCCTCGGCGTCGGGCTCGATTTCCGTGGCACGCGCCTGAAGCTCCTTGAGGTGGTTGATCTCCTTCCACAGCTGCAGACCAAACCAGACGCAGACGACGGCGAACGCCGCAGCCAGCGCACCGATGGCCGCGCGCTTGCGCTGGCGCTGGACCCGCGCCTCACGCTCGGCGCGCACGTCGGCTGGCAGCAGGTGTGAGGCGGGTGAGGGCCACAACGGAGCCGGCCGAACTGCGGCCTCCACCGGAAGGCCCAATGCCTGTTCAAGGGCTTGCGTCGCTCCCGACGCGTCGCTCCCGGCTTCAAGCCACACCACGGCTCCGCTAAGGGACCGGGAGAAACCTTGCAACATCAGCTGCATCAATGCCATGCGAATTTCCGTGGCGACCATCTGGTCGGGAAATTCAGCACCGGCCCCAGTCGCTTGGCAGTAAAGCAGCTTGCCATCGCTGGGGATGGCGAAGACCCATCGGCCAAGCTCCTGCCAAACGGTGACTTTACCTTCCATCAGGGGAAGGCAACGGGCAGTGAAATCGAACGCCCCCACCGGCCGCGCCGGCATGAAGCCATCCACCGGAGGCGTCAGCGCCACGGCCAGCAGGCTGGCCTGCTCATCGGAGGCCTCAATGAGAAAGTGATCGGTGAGCTGGCCGCCGAGGGGATCGACCCGGACGCCGAGACGCTCGCAATGCAAGCCAGCAAGGTCTCCATAGAGCGTCGCATCAGCTGTCTGGGCCTTGAACGGCATGGCCACCACATCGCGCACCGGGAAGAGCAGCAGCGTCTCACCCGCGCCGAGATCCTTCAGATCTCCCGGGCGCTCGCAGGGTTCGCCAGCAACGCGTTGCAATTCGGCATCCCCTTCCGCAGCCCAGACTTCCCAGCCAGACGCTCCCGGAGCAACAAGTTGACGACCGGTTTTCTTACTACTCATGGGAGAACCTCCTCGAATTTGTCCAAGATGGCAGGCCGCCCCGTGCGATTGCGCACAATGAGGGTGATCTTGCGAGCTGCCGAGCCAGACCGGCCGGTGCTCTCGATTCTTGTCGTGGTGTCATTTAATGTGAGCCTAGGCGTAACAATGGGGCGCATGATGTCCGGCACGTTGAGGAGATCAAGCACCTCTTGGAGGTCCTCAAATCTCACATCGTCCTCGGTGTCGCGCAGCCGGTCGGGGCCGAGCACCTTGTCGATGACCTGGACGGCACGGTCATAGGAGACCTCGGCGGCTGCCGCCAGGAGGCCAGGCTCCGCCTCGTTCACGTCGAGGGCTCCCGAACTCCACAGGGTAAATGCATCGCGCCAGTCCGGATGGAGCCGCTCGACGAGGTCCATCCCGCGCACCAGCATCACTTCGTCCAAATTGTAAAACGGTCGATTGAATGGCTGGTTTAGGCGCCCGAGGTTCTTGTAATGGTCCGATTCGGCGCCATTCAGAGCCACCTCGTCATCCGCGTCGATCCAGTCGGCGAGGGCGTCGGCCATGCTCTGGGCTTGGTCAAGTTTCATCCCCCAGTCGACAAACAGGGCACGCAGCAGGGGCTTGTCGTCACGCAGAAGGATAGCATTGAGGTTGAGGCGGTTGGCCTCGGAGCGGATTTTCACGGAGTATCCCTCGGGAGACTCCTCAGTGAGATTGCTCAGAATCGGGTCATCGCGTTCCACCGCTGGGTTGGTCCCGATGGCAATGCCGGTTTCCGCCAGGCACCTTGCCTGCACGCCTTGAATCTGGGAGGAAACCACCTGCAAATCAAAGGAGACAATTCGCACGGCGGCAAACACCGCAAGCCCAAGGATCGCGACGATCCAGAACACCAGCACCAAGGCTGACCCTGACCGGTTGGATTGCTTTAGCCGATTGTGCCTCATTATCTCGTTCCCGGTTCGTTGGCCCCGCCACCTGGCCCAGTGCCGCCGCCGCCGCCACCACGCGGGCCACCGCCGCCACCACGCGGGCCGCCGCCGCCGCCGCGCGGGCCACCGCCACCGCCCTCTTGCCCGCCGCCCGGGCCTTCGCCGTCGACCTCCTGAGCGCCGCCGGATTGCTCGGCGGCGCCGCTATTGAGTTGGCGCATCATGACCTCCGGGTTTTGCTTGGGGACGATCCAGAGGACGTGGCGAAGCTTGGGACCGACCGCTCCCTGAGTCATGACGAGCTCAAGCTGAAGCGGCAGGCGCCCTTGAGCATCCCAGTCGTATTGCCACTCCATGGACCGGCCATCCAGCAGGCGCCATTCAAACAGACCCACCTCGCTGAGCAGCACAACCTCGGCAAACGGCTCGGGCTCCTTGGTGCCGGCCTCCGCGGCACTGAGCAGTTCGACATCGTAGTATTTGAGCACGATGTTGAGCAGGCCGTCATTGCGCTTCACCGTCGAGAGCCGCACCGTGAGCGGCACAATCTGCGAACCACCCCAGGAAAACGACATCGGCGCGTTCTGGATCGTTAGGTCTGACAAGTACTGGGTTCCCGAATCCGTGGATGTCAGCTGCAGCCGCGCATTCCCGGGGAGCCCGCCGATCTGCTGGTCGAGCAGCTCAAAGAACGCCGCCTCGGTCATCGCGTCTTTTTGGTGCTCAGTTACCGCCGTGCTCAGGCTCAACGCGCTTTGTGCCGTGCCGAAAACCATCGCCACCAAGATGCTCAGCAGCGTGATGGCAATCACCAACTCCAACAGCGAGAAGCCCCGCCGGCGCCGCAAACTCGTCCTGACAGGTCCGGTGATCATTGCGGCTGATAGAGTTGGGCGTACCGGTAGGTCTCCGCGGTGCGCTGCACCTGCCACTCGCCGTCTTTCGGCATCAGCGCCGCCACCTTGATGCGGAACATCCCCTGCAGCTGCTGCCCGTCCTTGTTCTCGAGCTCGAGCGCCTCAACGGTGGTATCCACCTCGAGCTCAAGTTCATCGATGACCGCCGTGGTTGTCCCCTCCTCAAGCACC
>JBILQA010000174.1:0-6459 GCA_044373535.1 Akkermansiaceae bacterium
GCTGTTGCGCGACCACGTATAGCCCGCCCCGCGCTCGCTCACAATGCAGCCGAACTCCGGGTTGGCCAGCACGTTGACCCAGGGCATCGGCGGCAACCTCAGCCGCCCGTTCTCCAGCGACAGCGGAATGACATACTCGCGCCCATCGGCGGAAAATCCCCCGTGGCCATTGAAGTGGCGCAGCGGCTCGTCGAGCTGCGCGGCCGCATCGGCGGCAATCCGAGCCGCCGGCTCAGCGCCACTTGCGCGCGCGCCGGCGAGCACGACCTCCTCGCCGGCGATCAACTGCGCGGACGCCAGCCACCACCCGTGCTCGTCGGCGTCAAATTCCTCCGGATCGACCAGCGTCACCCCATCGGGCAGAAACTCCCTAACCGACGGGTCCATCACAAACAGCCGCACCCGCAGCCCAAGCGCACGCCAGAACGGCAGCGCCCGGATCAAATCCTGCGTCCCGCCGGCCGACCAGCCAGCTTGACCAATCACGCGCAGCTCGTCGCCGCCCAGTGGATAGCGATGGACCACCTCCGCTCCCGCCAACGAATCGGGCACCACCCGGTCACGCCGCCCAAGCAACATCTGCGCCCCCAGCGCCTCGTAGCGCGCAGCCGTCGCCGCGTCCAGTCCGTGGGCCTCGCGCATGGCCGCCTCCGCGGCCTGCGCCTCAAAAAACATCCTCGCCGCCGCGCCCGCCACTTGGCCTGCCGCCATGCTCTCTAACACCGCCGCCTCATCCGCCGCCACAGCCGTCAGCAGCCAGAGAGTCACCGAGCTGCTTGCCTCAATGGTTAGCGGGGTCCGCCACGCCAGCACCGGATCCAGCACGTTGCCCGTCTCGCCCGAAAGTGCCCCGGTGCGATCCATCGCCGCCGGCTCCGCGAGCGTTCGCCCGCGGCCAACAAACCGTGCCCGATTCGTCTCCCAGCTGCAGGCAAGCCCGTCGCCAACCAACGCCTGACCCATCCACGGCCGATTCTCGTTGCGCCCACGCGGCCGCCGCCGCGCCAGCAACACCGGCCGCTCACCAGCCGCCAATGACGTCTGCACAAACAACTTCGAAAATGCCGGGTGCCCCGCATCCCCCAACGGATGGTTCAGCGCCACCTCCGCGTAAGTTGTTAGCTCAATCACCCGCGCCCGCGCCGCGCTGTTAGCCACCGTGATCCTGCGCACCTCCATGTCCACCCCCGGCGCGATCTCCGCAACCACCTCCACCGCGAGCCCCTCAGGCCTGCCATTTCCGCCCTCGCTCACATAGACCATCGGCCCGCAGCCCTCCGGCGCCCCATCTGAAAACCTCGTCAGCGCCACCCAGTCGCAAAACAACCCGCCCCGGCCATCCGCCGCCACCAGACCGCGCATCTTCCCATTTGTGATTATCCGCATCTGATTTGCCTGAAGCGGCGACATCCCTGTCGCCTGAGGTTAACGCTTTCCCTTAGGATCCCCAGACCTTCCAGCCCAGTCCCTGCCAATACAAACCCAAAATCCCCCTAACCGCGTAGCGAACTTCGTAAGAAGTTCGGCGGGGCGAACCGCCTGCCGCCAGAACCCTCGAACCCGCCAACGACCTCCCACCTTCCCCAACCGAAGCTCTCACGAGCTTCGCTACCAAAAATCACCTCAAACAATTTGCGAACTCCGGATCTCCCCGCGCACCGGCAGCTCCCTCACCCGGATCTGACCGTCTTCGATCTCAAGCGCGCGCCCATCCGCATCGATGGCCGAATCAATCCGCATTCCGTCCGGCAGCGGCGGCGCGATGAACAAGCCACCCGGCGGCAGTACCATTCCCGCGCCGATCGAGAAATCTATGCGATTTTCACCCACCGCGCGCAGGGCAAACTCAAGCCGGCCAAACCGCGTCATCAGCCCGCTCACCGCAAACCCGTCATCATGCGCAATCCACGTCCACGGCAGCCCGCCCGCCAGCACCAGCGCCGCGCATCCCTCACGCTCGCTTGCCACCATCGAGGCGAGCGCCAGCATGAACTCCGCGGCGATCCACGTGTGCGGCACATCCCCCAGATGCCCTGGCGCGCGTGGGTCGTGCCAGCTGATCTCCGGCCACTGATTCCACTCCCGCGGACGACGGTCGCTGAGGAAAAACTCCAACAGCTCGTTGGCGTCCGCGCGACGCCCCACGCGCACCATCGCGCCAATGATGCGGATCTCATAGGCCGTGTAGTTCACCCACGCAACCTCGCCGCGGTGCTTCGCCCGGAAGCCCGCTAGATAGGTGTCTAACATCCCGTGCAGCTGCCCGCCCGGCAAGTCGTCGGCAAAATCGAGCTGGGCAATCGCATTGGCCGTCGCCGTGGGATCAAAGTCTGCCCACTCAACCGAGCCGGGGATGTAATTGATGTTCCGCTCGGCGATGACCAGCGCAAGCGACTCGCGCACATCGCCAAGGAAGCTCGCCGCCTCCGCGCGCCAACCCGCGGACTCATCCGCCAGCCCCAGTGCCGCCGCCATTTCCGCCGCGGCGCTTAGCCCGCGCACACCCCAGAAGTCATCCCAGTACGAGTGCACCGGATGGGCCAAATAGCCCTCGTGGCTGGCGGACTCCGGCAGCAGGCCGTAGCGCGGCGAGCGCGGCTTGGCGTACTCGGCTGTTAGCCGCTGCGACCGCAGCTCTAGCAGATGCTCCGCCGCCCTTTTGGCAGATGGCCACATCCGTTCCAGGAACTCACGCTCGCCACCCGCGCGGAAAACCTCGCAGATCCCCCAGATCCACTGGCCGTGGCTATCATGTTCTACCAGCCAGTCGATTCCATCGCGGTCGACGACGCACGGGACAAACCCGTCGGCGCGCTGGAACTGGGCGTACCAGTCGACAAACTCGCGCAGCACCCGCGGGCAGCCGGCCTTGGCCATCGCCGCGCCCATGATCACGCAGTCGCGCACCCACGAGCGGGTGTAGCGCCGCGGCCCCGGCTGGATGGCCGGCCCGTCGCGGTTGATCAGAATGTGGCTTGCCGCGGTGCGGAAACACTCGATGGCGCTGGTGGCCACGGCCGGCACCCGCCACTCGACAGGTGCCAAGACCTCCGCCCAGTCGGCTGCCGCCGCACCCAACCCGTCGCCGCCCCCAGGCGCCGCGGCAGGAAAGAACGGCACCGCCAGGGTGACCTCAAAGACCTCGCCCGCGGCCACGTCCCAAACCAGCGCCGCGGAGGCAAGCCCACAGCCATCCACAACCTCCGCGCGCGGCGGCACTTCGCACTGCGCGAGATACCCAACCACCCCGCCTTCCTCGTAGGCGGCGGCCCCATAGGCCGCGGCAGGCTTGTTGGACTCCACCCGCCGGCCGTCGACGCTGAGGCCGCCGGCGGAGCTAACAATCTGTTGGATCGGGCTGCGCCCGCCGAGGTTGCGGAACGCCTGCCACGGCGGCACCACCTGGAACGGGCGCACCGCCACGGCCAGCCTGGCGGCGGCGGCACTGTTGTTTTCCATGCGATAGGTCACGCGCAGCGCCAGCCGGTCGCCACTGCCGTCGACCCACGGGGCTACCGTTAGTTTCAGGTCGCCCGCCTGCCAGATGACGCTCGGGAACGGCCGGCCGCCAGCGCCAAGGCCAAGGGCAATGTGCGCATCGGCCCAGGTAACCAGGTGATCGCCATTGAGCAAGAAGGGCTCCAGTGAGAAGCCAGCCTCATCGACCTCGAGCATGCCCTCCTCATTGATGAGCGCGCGGCGGCCGCCTTGCGGGCTGCCGACCGGGGTCCAGTAGGATTGCTCGCGCTGCCAGTAGCGCGGGAACCAGCCGCGCGGGAAATCTGCCGCCACGGCATGGATGAACTCGTTAGGCGTGTGGGAAAACGCGTCCGAGCGCAGCCGCAGACCGGCGAGCCCGGCGGACTTCGCATTGGCAAAGCGCAGCCGGACGTGGCGGGCGTCGGCACCCGGCGCGGCAATGTGGCAGCGCTTCCCCAACGCATGCGTGGCGTGGAAAATCTCCTCCCAGGTTTCGCCGTCCCTTGAGATCTCCGCGGAAAACCCGCGCGGGAGCAGCGCGTCGGGCCAATCGATGACCAGGCCGCCAAAGCGCACCACCCGGCCGAAATCCACCGCCCAAAATGGCGCCGGATCGCCGGGCTCGGCCTCCCAGCCGGCCGGTTGGCTTGAGTTGAAAACCGCCGCCGCGGAATGCTTTGGGCTCGCACTGGAGGCACTCACCGCGTGCGCCACGTGGACCGTCTCATCGGTCAGCGAGAAATCCGCAAATGACACGTGCCCAGCACCTCCCGGGCCCGCCGCAATCACCAGTTCGATGGCCCCCACCAAGGTCGGCTCGCCGCCGCCCGCAGGCCCCCAGGCAAATGGCAGGTCGCGCTCGCAGATCCGCCACTCGGTCCAGTCCCCCGGCAACGCGCAGCATTGGCGCAGGTGCCGCCACGCGTTGGCCCCGCTCGGGTCGACAATTTTCAGCTCGAAGTGGTTTCCCGGCCCCACGCCGCGCAGCCAAAACCGCATCGCAAATGCCTCCGGCAAGAGCAGCGACACCTCCCGGCGCATCACCACAAAGCCCCCGCCCCCATGGAAATCATAATCCAACCGCACTCCGGCACGCCCGCCGCTGCCGTCGACCGCGCTTAAATGGCCCTCCGCCTGGCCCGGCGCCACGACCTGCCACGCACCCAGATCGGCAAAGATTTCCGCAAATGGTTCCATCGTCCTTACAATCAACCCACCTCCGGGCCCACTGATTGAGCAACCCCGCGCCACAATTGCAAACCCAACGTAGCGAACTTCGCACCAAACCGTAGCGAACTTCGTGAGAAGTTCGGCGGGGTGAACCGCCTGGCGCGAGCCCCCTCGAACCCGCCAACAACGCCTGCTCCAGCCGAAGCTCTCACGAGCTTCGCTACGAAAATATAGCCAACAGCGGGCGGGTCAGGCAGGCTGCCGCCGTGGAATCCCTGCCATCGCCCTGTTTTTTGATCGATCAAGCTGCCTTGCGGCGCAACTTGGAGGTCTTGCGCGCGGTCAAGGAGGCGGCTGGCTGCCGGATCGTTCTGGCACAAAAGGCATTCTCACTCTGGCACCTGTATTCGTTCATCGGCGAATTTTTAGACGGCGCGTGCGCCAGCGGCCCGTGGGAGGCACAGCTTGCCCACGACCACCTCGGCGGCGCGATCCTGACCTGCGCGCCGGCCTACACCGCAGAGGACATCGACGAACTTCTCCCGCTCAGCCACCATCTGGATTTCAACTCGCCCGGCCAGTGGGCACGGTTCCGCGACCAAGTCATGGCCCACCCGCGGTTCATCCGTGGCGAACTGCACTGCGGCCTGCGCATCAATCCGGAGTGTTCCACCGGCCAAACGGCGCTCTATGACCCGTGTGCCCCAGGATCGCGGCTGGGCACCACGGCGGCCGCGCTTGCCGGTGCCAACCTAGACGGCATCAGCGGCTTGCACTTCCACACCCTGTGCGAGCAGGGCGCCGCTCCGCTCGAGGCCACCCTGGACGCCATCGACAAAAAATTTGGCGACCTCCTGCGCAGCCCGCAAATCCGCTACCTCAACATGGGCGGCGGACACTGGATCACCAAGCCGGACTACGACCGCGACCACCTCATCAGCCTCATCGAGCGCACCCGCAAGCGCTACAACCTTGAGGAAATCTGGCTCGAGCCCGGCGAGGCGATCGCCATCCACACCGGCGTCCTGCGCGCCAGTGTGCTGGATATTGTCGAATCCAGCGGCATCCGCGCGGCCATCCTTGACGTTTCCGCCACCGCCCACATGCCCGACGTGCTCGAAATGCCCTACCGCCCGGACGTTTTCGGCCCCGACGGCCAACTCGCCGGCCTCCCCGGCAGCGCCCCGCACCTCTACCGGCTCGGCGGACCGACCTGCCTCGCTGGCGATGTCATTGGTGACTATGCCTTCAACGCCCCGCTTGAAGTCGGCGATTCCCTGGTTTTTGACGACATGGCCCACTACACCATGGTTAAAACCAGCATGTTCAACGGCGTCCGCCATCCCGCCATCGCCGTGCGCCGCGACGACGGCCGCGTGGAAATCCTCCGCCAGTTCGGCTATAAGGACTTCCAGGCCCGCCTCGGGTAACGGTCTCATTCCCCTCTGGGGGGAACAAACCGGTTGAAAAATGACCATGTGGTGACTACTTTCCTGCATGGATATCACCGTCACCCAGTTCAAGGCCACGTGCCTCGGGGTCATCGACAAGGTGCAGAAGGAGCAGTCCCGGGTCACCATCACCCGCCACGGCAAACCGGCCGCCGAGTTGATCCCGATCGGTGCTAGCTCTCCGGGGAAATTGTTCGGCCGCTCGCAAGAGTGCACCGCCATTCTTGGCGAACTCCTGAGCACGGACGCCCATTGGCATGCTGAAGATTGAAAACCTCGTCGCGGCGGTGTTCGACACCCATGTCTGGCTGTGGTCTGCGGCTGGCGACCCGCGTGCGGAGATGATTCGCCAGTTCTC
>JBILQA010000005.1:0-23502 GCA_044373535.1 Akkermansiaceae bacterium
CAGCTCGATCGGCTCGGCGAGCATCACCCGATTGTCCACGCTCTCGACTCGGCTGAACACCGAGGCAAGCACCACCACGTCGCGGTGCCGCGCGATCGCCGCCGCCAACTCCGCGTCCTCCTGCGGATCTCCGCTCGGTTCGGAAAACAGAAGGTCAAACACGATCACCCGCGCGCCCGCATCCGCCAGGCGGTCAATCACCGCTGCCCACACCCGCCGGTCCCAGGGAAAACGCTCGGCCATGCGCCCAAGCACCGGGTTGGCGGCGACCTCCTCTGGCGTCGCCATGCTCAGCTCCAGGCTCGCATCGTCAATGCCGAGCAGGACGATGTCGCTGCGTTCCGCCGGCCCGCCACTGTAGCGGATGATCCAGTCACCGATGGCCCGGTCCGCCCGCTCGCACAGCAACCGACCCGCGCTGAACCAACCACAACTCGCCGCCACGATTGCCATCCCCAGGGCTGCAACCACTCCTTTCGCCAGACGGGCGCGTGCTTTGGAAACGATTCTTGCCATCGAAGACCATCAGGCTAATCTAATTGCTAGCTCACAGCCAAGCCCCAACCATGAAACTCCTCGCTCTTGCGCTTCTCCTTCCCGCTGCGGCCAGCGCTGACATTCTCACCAGCCTGATGCCGTTTCTGGCGAAGCCGACGCCGGACTACAGCAAGGAACACCGTGACGCCCTCGAGCCCGCCTCCTTGGCGCCCATTTCCCCAGGGGATTCGGATCTCGGGTTTCAGCAGATCCTCGGCTCCGGTTCGGGGATGGCGCCGGTGAATTTCTCCTTCGACGTGGCGGCTAACTACACCGACAACGCCCCGGGCATCTTTCCTGGCCGCGATGTCGGGTCGTTTTTGCTCAACACGCAGATCGCCGCGGGTTGGCAACCGCGGCTTCCTGGCGGATGCTTCGCTGATATCGGCGTTAGGGAGGAAATTATCCGCTTTGAAAACGACAACGCCCAGGATTTCGAAACGTTTGGCGCTCACCTCGGGGTGGCCAAGGCACTCGTCGATCTTGGCGACACGGTTTTCTTCGCCCGCTACGAGTACCAGCGCATCACTGACACAAGCTGGACGGATGAGAGCTACACGGTCGGACGCATCCGCACCGGCTTGCAAAAGCCCTTGTTCATGAACGCCCGCCAACAGCTTTCCGGATCCATCGATGCCGCCTTCGATCTCCACACCGATCCTCGCATCCTGAAGCGCAACAGCTACTCCGCTGAACTCAATTACTCACGCTGGCTCAGCGACCGCCTCACCGGCGTGATCTCCTGGTCCGAGTCGCTCTGGGATTTCACCAACGACGACCGCCAGGACTGGAACCACCTCGTCGGCCTCGGCGTTTCCTACCGCCTCACCGACTCCGCCACCCTGAGCGGCAACCTGTTCTATACCAACCACAACGCCGACACCTTCGGAACCACCAATGACTTCGAGTCCTGGCAAACCGGGGTGAACTTTGGCTGCATCCTCACGTTCTAGTTTTATGAACAAATTCATCATCCCCGCCGCCCTTCTGGCCGTCGCTGGTGCGGCCCAAGCAGACACCCTGCGTTCGGCCACCCTCTCCCAGGCGGTCAACAGCGTGCAGGTTTTCCCGGTGGCAAAGTCGGCCTATCCGGCCACCCCCGGCGAGGTAGTCGCCGCGCCATCCTCGGTGCAGACCGGCCGCCAATCGCGTGCCGAATTCACCTTCCCGGACAAGACGATCACCCGCATTGGCCAAAACTCGGAATTCAGCTTTCGCTCCGGCGGGCGCGACATTGAGCTCAAGCAAGGCACGGTGCTCCTCCAAGTCCCCAAGGATGCGGGTGGGGCAACGATCCGCACCGCCACGGTGACGGCCGCCATCACGGGAACCACCTTGATGTTCGAGTACAGCCCGGGCAATTGGATCAAGCTCATCACCTTGGAAGGCACCCAGCACCTGACCATCCCCGGTCAGGACAAGCCCATCGCCGTGCCCGCGGGCAAGATGCTCATCCTCGATCCAAGTGGCAAATTCCCGCCCCAGCTGGTCTCTGTGGACATCGCCAAGATCCTCAAAACCTCGCCTCTGGCTGGCGATAAGGTCTTCGGCCCGCTCCCGAGCGCAGCGCTCGCCGCCATCCGATCCACCATCGAGTTGCAAAAGGAAGCCAAACGCAACGGCGACGTCCTGCCCACCACACCCATCATCACCGGCCCAGGCAGGCGCCAAGCTGACGCCGTCGACGACGCACGCGTTGCAGCACCAACTGAAAACGGATTCAACCCGATTGTCGTCGGGCCTCCCTAAAGAAAGCTTAGCGCCAGCACGTAGCCAACCTTACAGGCCAAGTGCATGAGCTGGTCGGTCACCAGGCCGATGCGCCGCTCGCCCTTGGCAAGGTCAATCATCCAGTGCAGGGCCAATTCCACGGCGCCCAGGACCATGCTGCCGGAGATCAGCCACACCGCCCCCGCATGCACCAGCGCGTGCGCGCTTAGCGCCATCACCCAGCTCGCCAAACTCCCAGCTTGGCTGCGGACTTTTTCCCGCGCCAGAAAATCGCCCTGCAACGGGTAATCCGCCACCGCATGGCCGATCGTGAAGGCAAACAGCAGTCCGACGGGACCATACTCGGCGAGGATATTCATCCGCCAAGAAGCCTCAGATGCTAACAGCACCCTGACAATCAAATAATGGCACCCGCGGCACTGGCTGGCCGTTTACTCCCGCACCGGCTTGACCTGCGCGGCTGGCACGCCGCGCAGCTCAAACACCTTGAGGATGGTGTCCTCGATGAGGTTGTTCGGGCAGGAGGCGCCGGCGGTCACTCCAACCACGATGGGCTTGTCGCTCATCAGCACGCCGGAATAGTCGCCGGTGATTTCGCGCTTCTCGTGCAAGTCGAAGTGGACGATCTCCTCGAGCGAGTGCAGGCAGGCGGCGTTGTGGATAAAGAACGTCGGCAGGTGCTCGTTGCCGATTTCAACCAAGTGGGTCGTGTTGGAGCTGTTGTAGCCGCCGACGACTAACAGCATGTCCATCGGCTCGTCCAACAAGTCAAACAACGCGTCCTGGCGCTCCTGGGTGGCACCGCAGATGGTGTCGAAGACCTGGAAGTTGGCCGCCGAGCCGTCGCGGGTTTCCAGTGCGCGGCGCAGGCGGCGTTGGATTTCCTCGGTCTCGCTCTTGAGCATGGTCGTCTGATTGGCCACGCCGATGCGCGCCAGGTCACGGTCCGGGTCGAAGCCGGGCGAGTGGGCGCCGGCAAAGCGGGCAAGGAACTCGTCACGCTTGCCGCCCGTGGCGATGTATTCGCAGACAAAGTCGGTATCGGCGAGCGTGAGCATGACGAGGTAGTGGCCAAGCCCGTCCTCGCCCTGGGCGCGCGACGCGGTGGCGCGGGTCTCCTCGTGACCCGACTTGCCGTGGATGATCGAGGTGGCACCGTCCTTGGCGTAGCCGCGCACCCGGCGCCACACCTTCATGACATCCCCGCAGGTCGTGTCGACGATGTTGCAGCCGCGCTCCTCGATCTTGTCCATGAACTCAGTGGGCGCTCCAAACGCCGGCACGATGACCACGTCATCCTCGCCGAGCTTGTCGTAGTCATCGTTCATCTGCTGCCACGGCAGCGAGACGATCCCCATGTCCACCAGCTGCCGGTTGACCTCCTGGTTGTGGATGATCTCGCCGATGAGAAAAATCCGGTTGTCCGGAAACACCCGCCGCGACGCATAGGCAAGGTCGATCGCACGCTCAACCCCGTAGCAAAAACCAAACTGTTGGGCCAGCCGCACGGTGGTGTTCCCGATTGTTAGCCTGCCGCCGAGGTCCTTGATGTGCTCGACCACGGATGACTGATAGTGGCGAGCAACCTCCGCCTGGACCCTCTCCATGACCTCGGGGCGGCGGACGTTGACTCGTTTCCTCTTCGGGTTTGCGGCGGCGGGCGTCTCGCTCATAGCCGGATATAGCCCGAAGCGGCGCGCGATGCACAAACATATTCCCGCGGGCGGCTAAAACGCCCCGTTGCGCAGGAAGCGCAGCGTCGCGGCAATCGCGCTGGGCGTGCCCGCCAGGAACGGATGGGCCGCATGCAGCGTGAGATGGTCACGCATCCCCGCCACCCGCGTGCGCTCCACGGAAACCTTCCCGTCGTCCCGGCCGGCGATCATCGTGCTGTTGATCCAGTTGATGCTGCGGTCCCCCGCGATGACCCCGCAGTCAAACGCGAGCGCGCCAAGCTTGTTGGGCGTCGAGTCCGCCGCGGTCCCCAGCTCAAGCCCCGCGGGCCCGTTGAGCTTGCCGAAAATCCACCAGTGGCCGAGACGGTCGACAATCTCACTGCCCTGGTTGGGCGGGCCCAACATCACCACCCGCCCGAGCCGCCCCGCCGCGTGGCGCGAGAAATAGCTGCGCACAAGGATCCCGCCCAACGAGTGGGTGACAAAATGCACCGTGCTGCAGCCGCTCAGCTCTGGCCGCTCAAGGGCGCCGCCGATGGCCGCCTCGCTGAGCGCCTCGATGCCCGCTCGGCGCGATGGATAGCCGACGTTTGCCACCACAAACCCCTCAGCCTGAAGCGCGCGCTCCATCCGCGCCATGCTCGCCGGCGTCCGGCACAGCCCGTGGAGCAGGATGACTCCCTCGGCCGCGCGCGCGCTGTTGGAGACGGTAGCCACGGTGGTTAGAACGAGCGAAATAATTGCTAACTTCCTCATCCCAACAATCACCAGTCGTCGGTGCGGAATGGGGCGGCTGGAAGGCCCGCGCTGTTGGTCAGGCTAACAGCCGGGACGTTGGTCCACGCGTAGCGCACCGCCACCGGCTCGGGAACCTGGGCGGAGGAGACGATGACGTTGGCGCCCTCGATGCGCGCGTCGGCGGTGACAAACTTCTTGTCGGCCCCTGCGATCTGGAACCCGGTGAGCCCGTCACCGCTGGTGGAGACCAGCTCGTTGCCAGTGTCCTTGAAACTCACCACACCGCGCGGGCCGGTGAATTTCAGATCGCTGAACCTCGGGCCATGGGCAACCACCTTGGTGATCCCGTAGACCTGGTTAAGGGCCACGCGGGCGAGCCGATCGCCCACGGCCGGCTTGTTCTTCGGGTGCAGCTCGCCTGGATCATGGTTGTCGAGGGTGATGGCGATCCCGCAGTTAGGCACGGTCCGCGCCACGCGCTCTTGGACCTCGCGCATCGCCGCCCAGTCGGTGCCATCGGGCTTCTTGTCCGCGTTGTAGGACGGAAGCTGGACGATGAGGAACGGCAACTCCTTGCCCCACAGGGCTCGCCAGTCATTGATCAGGGCCGGCAAGAGTTTGGCGTACTCGCCATGGTCGCGGGCGTTGTCCTCGCCCTGGTACCAGATGAAGCCGCGCACGGGAAAGCGCGCCAGCGGGGCGATCATCCCGTTGTGGCGGCCCCCCATGCGTGCGCTGGCCCACTCCGGGGTGCCGCTGATGAAGGACGCCGGCTTGTTCTCCGGGTTGGCCGGCGGGTTGGCCTTGGCCTTCTCGACTTCGCTGAGCATGTTGTCGCGGTACCTGCTCTTGGGCGCCGCCGCGTCAAACGCGCCGCGCCGCAGCCACGCTTCTATCCGCGTGCCTCCAACAGCACTGACAACCACCCCAACAGGAACCTGCAACTCCGCCTGCAGGCCGCGGGCAAAATATAGCGCCGCACCCGAACAACCAGGCGCCGCCGCCGCCGTGGCCACCTTCCACCCGGCCCGCTCACCAAGGTCGCGCGCCGCCTCCAACGGATAGTACGACGGCACGCCGCCCACCCGCACCAGCGGCGTGTCCATCTCGCCCGCCGGCGCTCCGCCCGACGTCGCCATGTTCGACTGCCCGCTGGCAAGCCACACCTCGCCGACTAGCACGTCCTTACAACCCGCTTTCTTGGCCGACTTCGAGCCACTCACCTGAAGCTCGCGCGGCTCGGCACTTGCCGCCATCGGCTCCAGGCTCACAGCCCACGATCCGTCCGCCGCAGCCGTCGCCGTGCGGGTCGCCGCGCCGAAGGTCACCGTGATGACCTCGCCGGCCTCCGCCGTTCCCCAGACTGGCACCGCCACGTCGCGCTGCAGCACCATGTGGTCGTTGAAAATGTTGGCCACGGCAATCTCCGCCGTGGCGCCCGCCGCGCCCAGCAGGAAGAGTGGCGCCGAAACGGCGGTTAGCTTGAGAAGGTTCATCGCGGTGGAAATCACTTGTTTGCGGTGTCGGTGCGGAACGGTGCGGCGGGCAGGCCCGCCTTGTTGTAGAGGTTGGCACCGGCCGGGTTGGCTGTGAACCCATAGCGCACCGCCACCGGGGCGGGAACCTGCGCCGAGGAGACCACCACCGTGTCGCCCTCGATGACCGCGTCCGCCCAGACCCACTTATGGTCCGCGCCGGCGATGGCAAAGCGCTGCAGCTTCCCGTCCGCCTGCGCGACGACCGGGGCGCGTCCTTCCTTGTGGCCGGCCATCAGCCCGCCGCCCAGCTCGGTGAAGCTCAACTGCGCCCGGTTGCCCTTGATGGCCATTGCCTTGAATACCGGGCCGCTGGCCACCACCGCCGCCATCTTGTAGTCGTGGTGCAGCGCCAGCGCCGCGAGCCGCTCGCCCACATCGTACTTGTTCGTCGGGTGGATGTCCTCCGCCTGGCCAATGTCGAGGGTGACCGCCATGCGCGTGTTTGGGATCGCTAGGCACTTCGCCTGCGCCTCGCGCATCAGCGCCCACGGCTCTAACTTGCCGGGGTCCTCGCTAACAGCCTGATAGTTGGGAAGCTGGACAAACAGGAACGGCAGGGAGGCGTCAGCGAAGGCCTTGCGCCACGACTCGATGAGGGAGCGCATGGCGGCGGGATACATTGGCAGGCTCCCGGCGTTGGAGTTGCTCTCACCCTGATACCAGAGGATACCGCGCAGGGCCATGGGTGCCAGCGGGGTGATCATGCCGTTGTTGAGCGTCACGCAGCGCGGGGTGCGGACCTTCTCGCCAAACGGGTGCTGCGGGAAGTCCTCCGCCTCGGGAAGTTTGCCGGCGGCCACGGCTACCTTTTTGGCCTCCTCCCAGGCGCCGAGCGCGTCGCGCATCTGCTTGGCATACGGCGCCATCTCGGGCGTGGCATAGATTGACTCCTGGCTCATCCACATCTCGATGGTGGTGCTGCCCTTGGCCGCGCGCACAATCCCGATCGGCACCCCCGTCTCCGCGTGCACCTTGCGCGCAAAGTAATACCCCACCGCCGTGAACTGCGCCACCACTCCCGGGCCCGACACCAACCACTTCCCCTGCACGTCGCTCTGCTCCTCGGTGGCGAAGTTCTCCACCACCCCGAAATGCCGCACCTGGGGCAATGCCGAGGCCTTCAGGTCGTCCTTGTACTCGGGAATCGCAAAAAAGTGCCCCACTCCAATCGACATGTTCGACTGGCCGCTGCAGAGCCACACGTCGCCTAACAGGATGTCGGTCCGCGTCAGCGTGTTGCTGCCCTTGGCGGTGAGCGTGAGCGGCTCCTTGCACAGCGGCTGGGCCGGGAGCTTGACGATCCAGCGCCCATCGGGGCCGGCCTTGGTGGCGGCCTTCTGGCTGCCGAGGCTCACCTCGACGGCCTCGCCGGGCGCGGCTGTCCCCCAGATCGGCAGCGGCTTGTCGCGCTGCAGCACGGCATGGTCGCTGAAGAAGGCAGGCATGGCGACTTCCGCGCGGGCCTGGCCGGCGGAGAGCACCGCGGCGGCGGCGAGGAGCAGAGAGGCCTTCATGTTGGAGAATGTTAATTCCGCGCAGCCCGGCTACTTGTCGGTGCGGAACGGCCCGGCAGGAAGGCCCGCCTTGTTGTAGAGGTTGGCTCCCGCTGGATTGGAGCTAAATGCATAGCGCACGGCCACCGGGCTGGCGACCTGTGGCGAGGAGACCACCACCGTGTCGCCCTCGATGACCGCGTCGGCCCAGACCCACTTCTTGTCCTCTCCGGCGATGGCGAAGCGCTCAAGCTTGCCGCCCGCCTGGGCAGCCACGGGCTTGCGCCCTTCCTTGAGACCAACGATGAGTCCGCCGCCAAGCTCACTGAACTCGATGACCGCCTTGCTGCCCTTGACGCTCATCGACTTGAACATCGGGCCGCTGGGCACCACGTCTTTTTTCCCGTAGATGTGGTGGGCCGCCAGCGCGGCGAGCCGCTCGCCGACATCGTATTTGTTGCTTGGGTGGATGTCCTCGGCCTGGCCGATGTCGATGGTGACGGCCATGTGGCTGTTGGGAACCTCCAGCGCCTTGGTCTGGCTTTCGCGCATCAGCGCCCAGTTCTCCACCGCGCCCGGGTCGCTGGCCACCTCACGGTAGTTAGGCAGCTGGACGTAGAGGAACGGGAGGTTCGCGTCATTGAAGAGCTTGCGCCACGAGGTGACCAGGGCGCGCTGTTGGGCCGGGTATGCGGCGATGATCTGCGGGTTGAGCGAGTTGGTCTCCGCCTGATACCAGACGATGCCGCGCAGCGCCATACCCGCAAACGGCGCGATCATCGAGTTGTAGCGGGTGGAAAAGTGCGGCCGCAGCGGGCTGGCCTCGCTGAGCGGATGCGGCGGGAAGTCCGCCGCATCCGGCTGCTTGCCCGCCGCCAGCGCTTCCTTCTTGGCTTCCTCGTAGCTCTTCAGCGCGGCACTGAGCTTGTCGCCCAGCGGCTTGAGGGTTGGATCCGTCAGGATGGTCTCCTCGGAGAGCCACAGCTCAATGATGGTGCTGCCCTTGGCGGCGCGCAGCAGCCCGATTGGCACACCCGTGCGGGCGTGCAGCGCGCGCGCAAAGTGGTAGCCCACCGCCGTGAAGCCGCCCACCGACTTCTCCCCCGCCACGGTCCATACCCCTTCGATGTCCGCCTGCTCCTCGACGGCAGCGACGTCCTTGGCCCCAAACTGCCGCACCAGCGGCGAGGCCGTCTTCACGTCCTCAGGATACTCCGGAAGCTTCGAGTAGGTGCCCATCGGCATCGACATGTTCGACTGACCGCTGCAGATGAACACATCGCCTAGCAGAATGTCGGACTTTGTCAGGGTGTTGCTGCCCTTCACGGTTAGGACGAGCGGCTCCTTGGACATTGGCTGTGCGGCCAGCGTGACGCGCCAGCGACCGTCGGCCCCCGCCTTGCCCGATGCCTTCTGCGCGCCAAGCGAAACCTCAACCGCCTCGCCGGCTGCCGCCGTGCCCCAGATCGGCAGCGGCTTGTCGCGCTGCAAAATCGCATGGTCGGAGAAAAACGCCGGCATGGCCACATCCGCCGCGGCGCCACCGGCGCCCATGAGCCCGAGAAGCACGATGAGATTGAATTGAGATTTCATAGTTGGAAGTTGTTGGTTTCTGGAGGATCGGTAGATAACAGCCAAACTATTGGGCGAGGGGAAGCTCGAAAACCGGGGTTGCGCCCCATGGTTAGAGCGCCTCGAGGCCGCGCATCGTCCCGGTGGAGGAGGCGAATTTCTCTATCTGGATGTTGGCCTGTTGGAGCATGGATACAAACAGGTTGGGCAGCGGGTAGTTGTGCACGGGGTCGAACGCGAGGTGCTGGCCGTGGCGGAACCCGCCGCCGGCGAGGATGATCGGCAGGTTGGTCGTCACGTGGGTGTTGGCGTTGCCGAGGTTGCTGCCGTAGAGGACCATTGTGCGCTCCAGCAAGTTTGCCGCGCCCTCCTGGCTGGCCTGCAGGCCCGAATAGAGGCCGTTGAGCAGCCTCATGTGCTGCCCGTCGATGCGCTCAAGCTGGGCGAGCTTGGTCGGGTTTTTCCCGTGGTGGGACAGGTTGTGGTAACCGTCACTCACCGCTTGGCCGTCGAGATGGATGGCGGGGGAGCTCACGCTGTCTAACAACAAGGTGATCATCCGGGTCGAGTCGGTCTCAAAGGCGAGGCGTGCGAGGTCGTACATGACCTTGACCTTGTCCATGTAGGCGGACGGGTCGTCGGGATCCTCGGGGACCGGAACGTTGACCTTGGGCTTGGGCTTGTGTTCCCACTCGCGGGTTTGCTCCAGGCGTTGCTCAAGCTCGCGCACGCCGGTGAAGTACTGGTCAAGCCGCTCGCGGTCGCGCTCGCCGACGCTGCGCTTGAGGCCGGTGACTTGGCCGGCCACGGAGTCCATGATGCTCTTGCCAAGTTTGAGGCGGCGCTCCTGGGCGGCGACCTCCGCGGCCGTGCCGTCCAAGAACAGCCGCTTGAAGACCAGCGAGGCGCGCTCCTCGCAGGGGATGAGCACACCGCTGCCGGTCCACGACAGGCTGCGCTGGCCCTGTTTGACGTTGACCCCGAGCGTGAGGGACGGGAAGCGCGTGAGGTGTCCGATCTGTTCGGCGGCGAGCTGGTCGAGCGAGATGGTGTTGCGGAACCCGCCGCCGCCGGGGCGCGGCGCGGCGGTTAGGAAACAGTTGTCCGCCGGATGGCCGCCGTCGACGTCCGGATGCGACACGCCGCTGAAGACGGTGAAGTTGTTGCGGTGCTCGCGCAGCTCCTCGAGGTAGGGCGAGAGGGTGTAGCCGCGGCCAGTGCCGGTGGGGAAGAACTTCTCCGGGAGCAGTCCGAGGTTGTTGCAGATGCTCAGGATGCGCCGCGGGGTGGGCGGCGGGGCGCTGCGCGCGAAGGCGGGCGTCATCGCGTCGAGCAGCGGCAGGGCCAGCATCACGCCCGCGCCGCGCAAAAACTCGCGCCGCGAGAAGGCGCCGCGGGTGGCGACGTGGGGCATGGTGACCGGCTTGGACATAACAGCGGGATGGATGTTAGCGCCTACTTGCGCGTGAAGAGCTCGCTCTGGACGATTGCGTGGACGATCGAGCGCACACCGTAGCGGGTCTTGGAGGAGGCGTCGAGCAGGCGCTCAAGCTCGGGCCGGTCGCCGAAGCTCACCGGCGCGCCGGTGGCGAACACGATGAGCTGCTTGGCCAGGTTGCGCGCGATGAGCCGCTGGTCCTTAAGGAGAAGCCGCTTGAACTCGTGGATGTCCTGGAACCCGCCCATGCCCGGCACGCTGCCGCTGGCGTCCACCGGCAGGCTTTCGTGGAAGGCAAATGGCTGGCCATTTTTGCCGATGCCGCGCGCCGGGGCCACGTTTGGGTCAAGCGCGCGGTAGCGGCCGCGCCAGCCGCCGAAGATGTCGAAGCTCTCGAGGGCAAATCCCGGCGGATCGATTTTGTCGTGGCAGGTCGCGCAGGAGGCGCTTGAGCGGTGTTTCTCCAACTGTTGGCGGATGGTGGTGGCGCCGCGGGTGTCGGGCTCGATCCCCGGGGTGCCTGGTGGCGGCGGTGGTGAGTGGAAGTCGAGGATGCGCTCCATGATCCAGGCGCCGCGCAGGACCGGCGAGGTCGTCGTCCCGTTGGCCGTGACTTTCAACACGCTCGCCTGGGTGAGCAGCCCGCCGCGCGGACTTCCGGGCGCCAGCTGCACCTTGCGCAGCGCCACGCCCTTGACGCCCGGCACGTCGTAGTGCTTGGCCAGGTGCTCGTTGAGGAAGGTGAAGTCGGAAAAAACCAGGTGCCCGGCCGGGAGGTCGTTCCTCAGCAGCTCGGCAAAAAACAGATAGGTCTCCTGCTGCGCCGACTCGGTTAGGAGGTCGTCCAGATAGTAGTCCGGATAGAGCGAGGCGTCCGGCGAGTTGGCGCCGAGGTTGCGCAGGTCGAGCCAGTAGTCGAGGAAAGCGGTGATGAAGCGCTCGGCGCGCGCGTCGCCAAGCATCCGCTCGGTCTGCGCGCGCAGGACCGCCGGGTCGGTTAGCCGGCCAGCCGCCGCGAGCGCCAGCAGCGGGTCATCGGGCGGCGAGTTCCATAAAAAGTACGCCAGGCGGGTGGCCAGCGCATGGTTGTTGAGCGGCCCGGCAGGCTCGTCGAGAAACAGGAACTTCGGCGAGCAAAGCACCGCGGTGTAGGCCGCCACCATCGCTTCGCTGAAAGGATAGCCCGCCGCCACGGCGGATTTGAAGACCTCCAGACAGGGCGTTAGGTCAGCGGGGACAAAGCCGCCGCGGTAGGCCTTGGTCATGAAGCCGCGCAGCAGGCGCTCAGCGTCGGCGGGCGGGTTGGACGAGGAGACCGCGCCAAGCAGGCCGGCTTCCTTGCGGGAAAGGATCGGCAGATTGCCAAACATCAGTCGGTGGCCCGCCAGCGGCCACTCGTCGTAGAGCGGACCCTCGACCTCCAGCCAATGATAGGCGACCCCCGGGGAGCCCTCCGGCGTGGCCAGCGGATTGCGGAAGTTCGGCGGGCGTGAGCGAAACAGCCGCGCGGGATCGGGCGCCACCGTCTCGTTCTTGAGCAAAAGCACATCAAGCTCGTTGACCCGAAGCTCTGGGGTGAGGTCAAACGACCCGAGCTTGCGCTGTGACTGGCCCTTCTGCGCGTACAGCGTGAGTGGCTCGTCATTGCGGCCCGGAAAGGTGTGTTCCCGGTCCGCCTCCCAAAATCGCTTCTCCGGGCCAGGACCAGCCCAGAACGTTTGCGCGTTGAGGCGCACCTTGTAGCGCCCGGACATCGGCGCACTGAACGCGTTGAAGGCCACCGTGATCGGCTCGTACAGGCCAGAGACCACCCCGACGGCTTCCTTCTCCCGGGTCGCCGGGTCGGCCGCCCCCACACTAACTGGCTCGGACTTGTCGATGACCCCGGGCTGGGCCGCCGTGCCTAACAGCGGGAAGGTCGAGCGCACCGACGCCTTGTTGAAAGGCCCGAAGAACATCTTGCGGGCCATCGACGGCTGGTCGCGGGCGAAGTGGCGCACGACGCGCGGGTTGGGTTTCTCTGGCTGCGTGGCGATGACCTCGCGCAAGGCGAAATCGGCGGCCTGAAGGTAGCGCGCCATGTGGATGTGGGAGATATCCAGCGCGCCGCCGGTCTTGTTGAAGCGGTATGCCTCACCGTCCTCGGGCAGCATGTCACGAAGCTGCAACCACGGCGCGCCGAGCAAGTCGCGCAGGGTGTTCTCGTACTCGTAGCGGTTGAGGCGGCGCAAGGTTGCCCGCCCGAGCGCGGCGCTGCGCGCCTGGTCGGCCTGGAGCAGCGGGGTTGATAGGTAGCGCAGGAAAGCGGCCGCCTCGATGGCGTCGGGCCGGTCCTTTTTCTTCGGCGGCATCTCGCCCTTGGCGAGCCGGTCGTGGACGGCGACCCACTTGGCGGCGACGGCCGGGTCGCTGAGGTCACGCGAAAGCGACTCGAGATCAAGGCCGCCCTTTTTTTCCTCCGCATCATGGCAGTCGCTGCAGTGCTTGGCCAGGAAGCTGTCGAGCGGCGCGCCGGCCAGCGGCGGCGCGGCCAGAAGCGGCGGCGCGGCCAGAAGCCACGGGGCGGCAACACAGGCCAGCAGGCCGCGGCGGGTGGGAGCGCAAACCATGATCGTGCGGCGCAAGGCAGAAGTCTACGTGGCGGCGGGCGCGATCATTTCGCCCATCTTGCTCGCCGAGGCTAACGTTCCCCGATAGGCGGGACGCGCATCAGCTCGGCCGGACCGGTGTAGAGTGTTAGCGGCCGATAGAGGCGGTTGTCGCGCAGCTGCTCGAGCACCTGGGCGGTCCAGCCCGCCGCCCGCGCGATGGCGAAAATTGGCGTGAACAGGTCCGTCGGGATGCCAAGCGAGTAGTAAACCGTCGCGGAGTAGAAATCCACGTTGGCGTTGAGGCCCTTGCGCTCCTTCATGAGCGTCGCGATGCGCTCCGACATGGCGATCCACTTCGTCTCGCCAAGCTCTTCGGTGAGTTTGATGGCCATCTTGCGCAAGTGCGGGGCGCGCGGGTCGAGCACCTTGTAGACGCGGTGGCCGATGCCCATGATCTTGCGCTTGTGGGCCATGCAGTCCTCGACATAGGCGTCAACCCGGTCGAGCTCGCCGATTTCCTGCAGCATGTGGATGACGCCCTCGTTGGCGCCGCCGTGCAGCGGACCCTTGAGCGTCCCGATTGCCGAGGTGATAGCCGAGTAGATGTCCGATAGCGTGGCAATCGTCACACGCGCGGAGAACGTCGAGGCGTTCATCCCGTGGTCCGCATGCAGCACGTAGGCAATGTCCAACGTGCGCGCCGCGTTCTCGCTGGGAACCTCGCCGGTGACCAAATACAAAAAGTGCGCCGCCTCGCCGAGGTCCGCGCGAAACTCCGGCAGCTCGAGCCCTTGGCGGAAGCGGTGAAACGCCGCCACTATCAGCGGTGTCTGGGCCACGATGGAAATCGACACCGCGCTGTCCGCCTCGATGTCAGGCTCACCGATGGTGGCCCGCGCGTCTGTTAGCCCGAGCATCGACACCCCCGTGCGCAGCACGTCCATCGGCGCCGCGTCGCGCGGCGCTCCGCGCAAAAAATCAATCACCCCGGCGGGCAACTTCCGCTCGGCGCGCAGTTGGCCGGTGAACTCCCCCAGCTCGGTTAGGTTCGGCAGTTTGCCGCGGTGGAGCAGGTAGGTGACCTCCTCAAACGAGCAGTGTTCGACAAGATCGTCGATGGAGTAGCCAAGGTAGCTGAGTCGGCCCTCCTCGCCCTCAACATTGCTGAGGGCGGATTCGTTGGCGATGACTCCTTCGAGGCCTTTGGAATACAGGGACATACTTGGAAATGGGTGGAAAGCTGGAGATGGCCATTGAGCCAAGGGGAGAAAAGCCGTGTCTGCACTTCGGCGCAAGGGAGAAACCGAGGCGACGGGCCAATCGCTGCGTGGAATTACCCATCCCCCGCGGGGGTTGCCGAGCGGCCCAACAATCCGCTAGAGTGTTCGGGTGAGCCGGAAAACCGCCATTGCCATAGAAACAAGCACGCCGCAGGCAAGCGTGGCGTGGCTGGATGCCGCCGGATCGCTCGTCGAGGAGGCGTTCAGCAGCGACCGCAGCCACAACTCGGGAGTCTTTGGGCCGCTCGGGCGGGCGCTGCAGGGGCGGGCGCCCGGGGAGGCCGCCGTGCTGTTAGTTGGCACCGGGCCGGGCAGCTACAGCGGGGTGCGCATTGGGATTGCCGCGGCGCAGGGCGTGGGGATGGTGCACGGCTGCGCGGTGGCGGGGGTGCCGAGCCTGCTGGGCACGGCGGCGGCGCGTGGCGGGGGCCGCTGGTTGGCCGTGGGAGACGCGCGGCGCGGGAGTTGGTACGTGGCGGTGGTGGCCGGCGGGCGATTGGAGGCGGCCCCCGAGCTGTTAGCGGCGGATGATTTTGCCGCGCGGGTGGCGGCCGGGGTGGCTGCGGGAGCGGGGGTTTTTTCGCTCGATGAGGTGGGTCAATTAGGGCTGGAGGCGGGATTGGCGGACCGAGTGGTGCGGGAGTGGCCGCGCGCGGTGCTGTTGCTGGAAGCGTGGGAGAGTTGGGATGAAGGCGAGCGGGGGCGGTGGTTGGATGCGGCGGTGCAGCCGGTGTATTTGCGCGAAGCGTTTATTTCCGAAGCGAAGCGCGGCCACCCGTTGACGCGCGGCTAGCCACGGCCGAGTGGCTCCAGCTGCGGATCTCACGCAGCAACATGCCCTCCTCGCCCGGGTCGGGCGGCGCGCCACCGTAGCAGGTCCGGTAGTGGTAATCGAGCATGGTGGCGGCAAAGCGCGGTGCTTGCCCGAGAGCCTCGAGGCGCGTGATGTGCTGGCGCAGGGTGCGACTCGGCGGGAGTGGCAGGCCATGGCGGGCGCTCGCGGTGCGGAACGCCTGGAGGTAGCCGGGCGGTTGAAGTGAGTCGCGTGGACCGTAATGGGAGCGCTCGGTGCGGGAACGCCTTGAGCGCATGAACATGAGAAACGCTGCGCAGGGCAGGAAGATGGCACTGCAGAACAGGGCTGCACGGCGAGGCTGCTGGGCAAGCGAGGATGGATCCGGGCGGGAATCCAGAAGAAGCGCAGGATCCGGCAGCGGCGCAGGCTCGGCGGTGGCGGCGGCAAACTCGGCGGGCGGGCGGGCGATGGCGGCGGGCGGTGTGGGGTCAAGGACGACCCAGCCGTATGGCTCGAGCCAGACTTCAGTCCATGCGTGGGCCTCGTAGGCGCGGAAGACAAAGAGGTTCTGGCCGGTGAAATATTGTCCCCCAGCCCAGCCGTAGGCGATTCTTGAGGGGACACCCATCGAGCGGGCAAGCATGGCCCCGGCGGTGGCGAAAAGTTCGCAATGGCCGCGCTTTTCGTGGAAAAGGAAATTATCGAGCGGTTCGCGGTTGCCGGGGTTGGCGATGGCAAGGGAATAGGCAATCGAGGTACGCAGATAGTTCTGGATCCCGCGCAGGCGTTGGATGAGCGACCCGCTGCCGGCCTGATCCCTGGCAAGGCGCGAAAGCGCTTGGCGCAGAGCCGGATCCGTTGGCAGTGCAAGCAGCGCGGCGGGCACCTCCCTGGCCACGCCGACGTCGATGTTGTCGGCAAGGTCGTCGATGCGCAGCGGCTTGGAGAGGGCCGAATATTCATACCCGTCAGGATCCGTTTGCGGCGGTGGGAGAAGAGCCAGCCCATCGGCCATCAGATTGAGCGATGGGACCCTTACGGATTCAACCCCCTGCAGGGCCGTCAGGGGGTTGCGGCCGGACGCGTCGTACCCGCGGTAGATTTTATGGCGGATACCGCGGCCCGGCAGGGTCGCGAATCGAATGGTGCCATCCGGCCCGGCGGATTTTTCAACTGCCGGCCCGGCAAGCGGCGACCAGCCGGAGTTCTGGTAGGAGCCGAGAGAAAACGCATGCACGTAGGGTCTGGCGGCGATCAGGGCGGCAGCCTCCGCGGGGTTCTCAAGTTTGAGGAAAACCTCGGGTTTGTTGCTGGGTTTGAATTCCGCGCGACGCGGGAGGTCTCGGCGGGTGTCCTGGCTCCACAGCCAGTTGCCATGCTGGGCCGCGGCCGCCGCAGCGGCGGACTCGGCGCGGTGGCGCGTGGCGGCACGGCCATTGGGAGCGATCTTGGCATGCAGGCTGAACGCAAGGGAGGCGGCAGGCTCCGGAGCGGACGAAATGAACAAAAGCAGCAGGCAGCTCAACGCCATGACCAGCACGCCAAGCGTGAGGAAATCCACCCAGCGCGCCGGCCGCCTGCTCAGCGCCAGCGGCAAGGCCGGCGGAAACCGCCGGGCCCACAGGGCAAGCCCGATGATGAGAACCGCCACGGCAGCCACCCCGCGCAGCAGCGGCGCAAGGTCCTCGGGCCAACCACGCAGGAGCGTGTAGGCCATGGCAAGGAACAGCATGAGGAGGATCGAACGCACGGCTTAGCTGGCTGCTTTGGGACGGCGGTGGGGAAGAATAAACGGCGTATGCTCACCAAGGGTGCGCCGGACGGCACCGCGGTGCTGACCGATGTGCAGCAGGATTGGTGGGAACGCCGTTGGCGGCAGCGAGGCCTTCCAATTCTCCGGTGGAATATCCGAGATGATCACCAGGGAATGCTCCGTGGACGCGCAACGCACGGCTGCCTGCAGCTCGTGAGCCTCGGTTGCCTGCGGCCGTTTCGCCAGCGCCAGAAGGGCATTGCAGTTGGCCAGTTGGCTCCGCGTGGCGGCCGGCACTTCCTGCCAGCCATTGAAGTCGGCAATGAAAACCGCCGGCAGGCCAAGCGCATGGAGATGGCGCAAGGTCCCCACCGCAAGTGAAAGCGCGCGCTCGTAGCGGTCCACCCGGATGAGTTCGCCGTCACTGCCAAACGAGTGGAAAATCACCGTTGCGGCCCGCGGGTAGGCGCCCGGCGGGTCGCTCTCGCGAGTCATGAGCGATTGGCCACGAACCAGCGCACGCGCCGAAGCTGGCCAGTGGATGCGCTTGGCCGCGTCCCCGCTCTGATACGGCCGCACGCCGCGCGGGGTGCCTGGCGAATCCCCCGGTGCGGCGCCCGAGATTGGCCGCGCCTCATGCAAATTTCCTGCCTGCTGCATTTCCACCGGCATGATCGGACGCGGATAAATAAGAAACTCGTGGCGGGTGCGAAACGCCGCGCTGACCCGCAGCAAGCCAAGTGGGGCGAGCGACTTGAGTGTACAGAAGTGCTCGTGGCTGGCACCCCGCTGGGGGATGGCCGCCCGCAGCCGCTGGTCCGCGGCTAAGCCAGCTGGGATCCACCCCGCGAAGGTGACGAGTTTCGCATCCCCCGGCAGGTTCACCTCCACCTCAATGCCAAAGCCATCCAAGCGCGCACGGCGGTTGCGCACAGTCAGGGTGAGCGGAAAAACCGCGCCGGCAAATGCCCGCGCCGGCGCCACAAGCTCAATATCAAGATGCCGAACGTTTGCCCGGCCACCCACCACGGCCGCCACGAGCACCATCAGCCCGCTGACTCCCAAAGTGATGAGGATCCCGTCGATGGACACCAGCCCAATGACCACCAAGGCCAGCCCGCCACCAAGCAAGGCTGCGCCCCGGGGCGTCAGGTTGGAGGACAGGGTTGGCTTCACGGCTCACTCAGCATGAGTGAGTCAGCCGGCCAACTCAAGCAGCGAGCTTGAGCTCGGCGGTTTCCGCCAGGAGCGCCACGAGCTGCGGCCAGCCGTCCGGGCGCTGCATGTTGAACATGTGGAGATATACGGCCACCACCCGGGCGTCGTGACTCGCGAGGAGCTTTTCAATGGCCGCCTTGAGCAGCTCAGGGTCAAATTCTTCAGGCAGCTCGCCCTCCACCGCTCCCTTGCCGTCGTGCGGGATCTGCATCGCATCGCAAAATGACACCAGCAGGTCTTGGTTACCGGCCATCAGCCAGACCTGCAGCAGGTGCTCGCCGATCATGTCGCACGGCTTGCCTTGGAGCGACTTGTGGATCCACGCGTACTGCTCGGGCAGGGTCTTCTTTTGCACAAAGACGGGGCGCAGCTTGCGGTTCGCGGCGATGCTCGATACCGCGCTCTTGTAGACATTGCGGTCATTGGCCCGAAACCAGTCAAGCATCTGGGCAACAATGGCGGTATCGATCTGCTGGTAAATCTCGTGGGCTTTCACTTGGGCTTTCGGGTGGTTCAGCGGGCTATCAAGCAGCGGATCCGCCTCGCTGAGAAGCCTGAAGTTGGGCCGTTAGCAGCGGCCGCGGAAGTCGTCCCGGCGGCGGCAGTGGGTTTTCAGCCCGCGCAGGCGGCTGGCGCGCCAAGTTGGCAAAATCAAGGCAGCGTCTAAGAGTTTTCGCCGCTGCGGCGTTTCCCATGGCAGCGACGCCCGGAAGAGCCTCGGAGGACCTTGATTTTTGACCAACCCGAAGTTCACAACGCGGGAATGAGCGGATGATTTTTCCACCGAAGCGCCCACGAGCTGCGCTTTTCAACACCCCCCGCCGCGGGTTTGCGCTCACCTCCTTAACTGCCTGGTTCGTTTTGGTGGGCGCTTCACCCAGAAGGCAATTGTGGGGCTGAGAGATTATTGTCCGGCTTGGCCACCGCATGGTGACCGGTTGGGTCACCCGCCCCCCCTGCAATGCAACTAAAGAAAAATTTTGATGTTTGGCCGATCGCGTCGACGAAGCGGGCGCCGGCGCGGGACGATGCGCGGCTAGGTGAGCCAAGCAGCCACCATCGAATCTTCGAGGTGATCATGGCGGCCACGCCCGAGCTGCATAGCGTGTTTGATGCCGAGCACCGGCTCAGTTACGCCAACGCGGCGTTTTTGAATCTCTGGGGGATCTTGCTTGAGGAGGCCCATGGGATGACCCTGCGCGAGTTGGGCTACGAGCCATGGCAGGCGGAAATGCATGGCTGTGAGATTGACCAAGTGGTGCGCACCAAGGAGCCGGTGAGTGGCGAGATGGCATTCAGCGGCCGTCGACTGGCGCAGACCACCGTTTACGAGTACCGGCTGGTACCGGTCATCACGCCAGAGGGCGAGGTGGATGCCGTTTGCATGACGATGCGTGATATCACCGAGCGCAGGCGGGCCGGCGAGCGGGCCCTGCGCGTCGCACGGCTTGGCGAGCAGCTTGCCCAGCTCAAGAGCGAGGAGGAAATCATTCGCCATGCGGTGGAAACCGTCGGCCAGCTCATCGGCGCACATCGCTGCTACTTTGTGGAATGTCTCGACGGCGGCTCGCGCATGGCGGTGAGCGAGAACTGGGTGCGCGACAAGGCGCCCTCCCTCGCGGGCACCCTGAGCCTGTTTGAGGCCGGTGGCGCTGACTGGTGCTCATGGTATTTTGCCGGCAAGGCGGCCGTCGATGACGTCCGCCGCCACCCGGGAATGCAGCACCGCGCCAGCCGATTTGAGGCCATCCAAGTGACGTCGTACCTCGTCCAGCCCGTGAAGCGCGATGGCCAGCAGGGTGTTGTACTGGTGGCCACGGAGAATGTGGCGCGCCCATGGACGGCGGAGGATGTTATGCTGTTGGAGGCTGTGGGTGCGTGTGTTTGGCCACATGTCGAGCAACTGCGTACGCGCGTGCGGCTCGAGGATGCGGAGAATCGCCTGCGGCTGGTTTCCGACCACATTCCGGGGCTCATCAAATACATTGGGCGCGATCTGTGTGTTCATCGAAACGAGCGGGCCCTTGGACCGATTCACGGCCACGCCCAGAGCGCGCCCACCGGCACAAGCTTGCGCGCGCTGCTCGGGGAGGAGAGCTACCAGGAACGCCTACCATTCCTGCAGCGGGCATTGGCGGGCGAGTCGGTGCGGTTTCAGGGGTCCAGCGAGCATCCCGTCGAGGGCCGCCAAGCGTTTGACGTCACCTATGTTCCGGATTGCGATGGCGCAGGGGACGTCCGTGGCCTGTATGCGCTGGAGTTTGATGTCACCGAGCACCTGCGCACTTGCGATGCCCTTGCCAACCAGAGCGAGCGCCTCCGGCTGTTGTGGGCATGCGCGCGCGTGTTGCTCACCACGGACGACCCGGACACGATGCTGCACCGGCTTTTCAGCGAAATCGGTGGCAACCTCGGCGCGGATGCTTTCTTCAACTTCGTCGTCGAGAGCCCGGAAAAAACCCTGCGCCTGCGCTCATGGCGGGGAATCTCCGATGCGCAGGCAGACGTGCTCTCGCAGATTGGCTTCAATGACGGCGCCTGCGGCGAAGTCGCACGCACCCGCCGGCCGGTGATCCGCTCGGTGGCGGCCGATGGGCTTGGCCTCTGCGCCTACGCCGGATATCCGCTGATCGCCGACGGCCAATTGCTTGGCACGCTCGGGTTTGCCAGCCGAACCAAGGAGGCGTTTTCCCCCGCTGAGCTGGAGTTCATTGAGATTCTAAGCCACTACGTTACAGCGGCGTACGTACGGCTTGAGCTGATGGCCAGCCTGCGCGAGGCGGACCGCCGCAAGGACGAGTTCCTCGCCACCCTTGCCCATGAGCTGCGCAATCCGCTCGCGCCCATCTGCACGAGTGTGGAAGTTCTGCGCCACCTCACGAACACCCCCGAACAGACCGCGGAAATCATTGGCATCATTGAACGCCAAGCACTTCAGATGGTTCGCTTGATTGACGACCTCGTCGACGTTTCGCGCATCACCCGCGGAAAATTGCAGCTCAACCGCGCCAGCGTCGATCTCGACGCCATCCTCACCAGTGCGCTGGAGACGGCCAAGCCGGTGATCGACCGCGGCGGCCATCAACTCATCACCCCCCGGAATTTGCCGGCCATCCGCTTGCATGCTGACGCTGGGCGCCTGTCGCAGGTGTTTTCCAACCTGCTCAACAACGCGGCACGCTACACCCCGGATGGCGGACGCATCGAACTCGTCGTTGAATCCTCCAAGGAATCCGTCACCGTCACGATCCGTGACAATGGCGATGGGATTGATCCCGCCATGCAGGAACGGATTTTTGAGATGTTCACCCAGTTGAGCCGCTCCGGGAAGTCGGCCACCGAAGGGCTTGGCATCGGTCTGGGGCTCGTGCGCCAGCTCGTTGAGATGCATCAGGGAAGCATTGAGGTTTACAGCGCGGGGCTTGGCCAGGGAAGTGAGTTTCGCGTCAGCCTGCCACTGGATCGCGCAGCCACCGGGGCGGCGGACACCCCCGCGCTGGCCATCACTTTGGCCACCCCGAAAATCACCAAGGTGCTGGTCGTCGACGATGGGGTTTCGGCCGCCGACATGCTTGCCATGTTTCTTCAGCTTGAGGGATTCGAAACACGCACCGCGTACGACGGCATGGAGGCTCTGGCGGTCGCCGCAGAGATGCGCCCGCAGGTGGCTTTTCTTGATCTCGGGATGCCGCGCCTCAACGGCTTCGACACTGCGCGCCGCATCCGCCAACTCCCCGGCTGCCACGACATCATCCTCATCGCCCTAACCGGCTGGGGCCAGGACGCCGATCGGCGTAAAACCCAGCAGGCTGGCTTCGACTACCACCTCGTCAAACCCATCGAGCCGCGCCTCGTGCGCGAAATGCTCGCCACCCTCTCGCTTGAGCGCAAGCCGTCACCCCTGCTGCACCCCGAGGGTGCCGCACAGGCTTAGTCGGCAACCGGAATCTCAAGCGCAAGAAATGCCTCGATCGCCTCGGCGGGCGTGGCCGTGCGCATGAGCGACTCACCCACAAGAATCGCCGAGGCTCCCGCGGACAGCGCCCGCATCGCATCCTCGGCCGTCTTGATCCCTGACTCGGAAACCAGCAAAACCTCCTCTGGAACCTCCTCAGCGAGCGCTTCGGTGGTCGCCAGATCAATCACGAAGCTCTTGAGGTTGCGGTTATTGATACCAATCAGGTCGGCCCCAAGCTCCAGCGCGCGGTCCATCTCCGCCAAGTCGTGGACTTCCACGAGCACGTCGAGTTGGATGTCACGCGCCGCAAAGTACAGCCGCTTGAGCGCCTCGTCATCCAGCGCCGCCACGATGAGCAACACCGCATCCGCTCCGGCCACCGCCGCCTCGTAAATCTGGCACTCATGGACGGTGAAGTCCTTGCGCAGCAAAGGAATCGGGCTGAACTCGGAGATCTTGCTCAAGTACGCCAGCGAGCCCTGGAAGAATTTCTCATCCGTCAGGATCGACATGCATGAGGCCCCGCCCTCGATGTACATCCGCGCCTGACGCAGCGCGTCGAAATTTGGATCAATCACGCCCACCGATGGCGACGCCTTCTTGACCTCCGCAATGACCGCCAATTGCTGCGGTCCGCGGTCAAGGGCCGCCCGGAACCCCCTGAAATCATTGCGCCTGAGCGCCTCGGCCTTCAGCAGCGCGGTCCGCGGAATGATCCCCTCGATCTCCTTGCGCTTGTGCGCAATAATTTCAGCGAGCTTGTCCACGGGATGGCTGGGGCTGGCGAGTTAGGAGATCATCATCCCGATGACCCCCCACACGGCGCGCAGGAACACCGCGGAGAGGACAATGATGAAGACGACGGCGCACTTTTCGATGGCAGAACGGGTCATAGCGTTGGGCGCGGGTTCTAGCCTCCCGCAGGCCCATCGGCAAGGAAAAGCCCGCCTAACCGCCCGTTGGGCCCGCCGCGTGGCTGGTCCGCTCCTCGCTCATCCAGGTGCAAAGCATCACCCAAAGGGTCAGAGCCAAGGCAAACAGCGGAATCTGCAAGGCTTGGGGCAGGCAATAGAGAATCGTCACGATCGGTAGCCACACTCCCCAAGTGGCCACCACCACGGGTAAAATCTCCTCCCGGTAATTCCGCCGTGAGAAAAACCGCCCCAGCTCAGGCGGGCGGCCG